>NZ_JAGKSG010000041.1:0-39989 GCF_018119385.1 Massilia sp. AB1
CGCGGGGCGTGGGGGGGGGGCGGGGGGGGGGGGGGGGGGGGCCGGCGGGCCCCCCGGTGGGGGGGGGGGGGGGGGGGGGGGCCCCCCCCCCCCGCGCTGCCAGGCCTGTCTTAGAAGTCCTGGCTCCAGCTGACCGCCAGGGTACGGCCGCGGCCGGCATAGGTGGCGGTCTCGTCCGCCGCCAGCGCCGACTGCGAGTAGTAGCCGACGTAATGCTTGTCGAACAGGTTCTCGATGCTCACGCCCACGCGGCCGTAGCGGGTCTCGAAGGTGGTGGCGGCATCGACCAGGGTGTACCCCTTGAAGTGCTCTTCCAGGTCGGTGGCGCCTGCCCTACGGCCGATATTGATGTCGCGGTCGCGCAGGTGGGTCGCCTGCAGGCGCAGCTGGGCTTTCGGCAGGAAGCTCCAGTTGGCGCCCAGCACCGCCTTGTCCGGGCCCTGCGAACGCGCGCCCAGGTCGAGGTCCATCGGCGCGCCCTGGCTGACCGCGGTCTTGCCGTCGGTGATGGCATAGGTGCCGAACAGCGACAGGCCTTTGACCGGCTTCCATTCGGCGTTCGCTTCCCAGCCCTTGACCGTGGTCGGCACGCGCTCGAGCTGGCCGACGCCGTTGGTCACGCGCAGGACGCTGCCCAGCTTGGAGCGCGAATCGTAGCGGGAGATGCCGAACTGACCGTTCGAGCCGCGCCAGTTGACGCCGATTTCCTTGTTGCGGGTGATGATCGGCTGCAGGGTAATCAGGCTGGCGACCGACTGGTCTGCGCGGTTCACGCCGCGCAGCACCAGGCCCGCGTCCGGCAGGCCGAAGCCTTCCGCTACCGACGCGAAGGCCGACCATTGCGGCGCGAAGCGCCACACCGCGCCCAGGTTCTTGACCGACTTCGAGAACTCGGCCGAACCGCCCTCGACCACGCGGTTGCCGTAGTAATTCAGGGTGGTATAGGTGTCGACTTCGAGCTTCGCATTCTCGTGGCGCACGCCGCCGCGCACGGTGACATCGCCGAATTCATATTCCAGCTGGGCGAAAGGCGCGACGGAGCGGAACTTCAGTTCCGGCACCCAGACGCGGTTGGTGCCTGCCAGGCGCTGCTGGGTGTGGTCCTTCAGCCAGTCCAGGCCGGCGGTCAGCTCCAGCCCGTCGATGAGGATATCGGGACGCACGTAGGTGATGCGCGAACCGATCTTGTCCGCAACCACCTCCGACTGGTCATACAGATTGGGGGGCGGAGCGATGCGCGGGTCCTGGAAGGTCACGGCATTCGTGGCGCCGTACAGCGATTCGAAGTCGTGCTTGAACACCTGGGCGGTGAGCGAACCGCCGGCCAGGTCGGCGTGGCGGTAGTCCAGGCTGGCGCTGCGCACGCGGTTACGCGCGGGCATGCCTTCCGGGGTGCCGGGGGTCGAGGTGGTCGTGATGCCCTGCTTCGGCGCGCCGCGCTCGTTCTTGTAGTCGCCGTCGCCGCTCATGTCGAAGCGGTTCACCGACAGCTGCAGGCGCTGGTCGCCGAAGCTCTTGCCGAACTTGAGGAAGATATCGTTGCCGTGCGAGTCCAGGGTGTCGCCCTGCACGGTGTCGATGCCCAGGCGGCGGCCGTTGCCGTCGTAGCCCATGCCGCGGCGCTGCACGCTGGCGTAGCCCAGCATGTCGAAGGCGTCCGACTTGTGGTTTACGGTCAGGCCGGTCTTCCAGTCCAGGTTATCCGAACGGAACTGGGTCGCGAAGCGGGTGTTGACCGTGTACCTGGTGCCGTTGGTGCGCGGGGTCTTGGTGATGTAGTTGATGATGCCGCCGGTCGCGCCCATGCCCTGCATGGCCGAGGCGCCGTTGATGACTTCGATGCGCTCGATGATGGCGCTGTCGGCGAAGTAGCCTTCGCGCATGCCGGCGCGCAGCGGGTTCGATTGCGGAATGCCGTCGAACAGGATCAGCGGCTGGCGCCCGCGCAGCGATTCGCCGGTCGAAGTCATCTTCTGGCGGCTCGGGGCATAGCCCGGCACATAGGTCGACAGCGCCTGCGACGGATCGTCGGCGATCAGGTACTGGGCCGCCAGCTCCTGCTGGGTGATCACGGACACGGCGCCCGGGATCTTGTCGACCGCCTTGGCGGTGCGGGTCGCGGTGACCACGACCGAGGCCATGTCCTCGCCCTGGTTTTGCTGGGTCTGCTGTGCGAATGCGAAAGGCATCGCCATCAGGGCGCACGCGGTGGCGACCGCGAGTGAAACCGGCTTCATCGAACTCATTTTTGGACTTCTGCTTTTCTAAAAAGAAACACAAGGCGAAATGATAATGATTCTCATGTATTAACGCAAGTAGTAGGAATCATTCTCATTTGCGTTTATGATACGGTCTATGAAAAATCTCATCCGTAACGTCCACCTGTGGGCCGGCCTGATCTTCGGCACCATCCTCGTCCTGCAGGGACTGACCGGCTCGCTGCTCAGCTGGCGGCACGAGCTCGACGCCTGGCTGAATCCAGGCCTGCTGCGCGTGGCGCCGCCGTCCGGAAAAGCGGCCGGACAGCCGGTGCTGATCGAGCCGGCCGCGGCGGCGGCGGTGGTCGAGCGCCTGGTGCGCGACCCGGCCTACGGACGTCCGGACACGATTTTCCTTCCCGAAACGCAGGGCGACGTGTACGTCGCCTGGTACCGCCCGGCCAAGCCGGCCTCGGACTGGGACCAGGGCGTGACGCGCCAGGTGATGGTCGATCCCGCCAGCCTGGCGGTGCTGGGCGAGCGCAACTGGGGCGAGGCGGGCCTCTCGCGCCCGCTCCTGATGCCGACCCTGTTCCACCTGCACCGCTACCTGATGGCTGGCGAGGCGGGCAAGGTCGTGATCGCGGTCCAGGGCGTGGCCCTGTTCCTGCTGACCCTGACCGGGATCGTGGTGTGGTGGCCCAAGATGACCCTGAACGCGTTCTGGCATGCGATCACGGTGCGCGGCTGGGGCCAGTGGCCGAAATTCAGCTTCCAGCTGCACCGCGCGGCGGGCTTCTACACGGCGCCGGTGCTGCTGGTGCTGGCGGTGACGGGCGTGTACTTCAACATGCCGGCCTGGGTGACGCCCGCCATCAAGGCGGTGGCCCCGCTCACGCCGAACACCAAGGCGGCGAACGCCAGCGACGCCGCCAGCCCGCGCATCGGCATCGACGCGGCGATGGCGGCGGCGCAGGCGCGCTTCCCCGATGGCCGCATTTCGCGCGTGAGCATCCCGGCCAAGCCGGAGCAGCCCTTCGAAGTGCGGCTGCGCCAGCCGGGCGAGCTGCGCCACGGGAACGGCGCGACCCGCGTCAGCGTCGATGCCGGCAACGGCGCCCTGCTGCGCGTGGTGGACCCGCTGGCGGCGCACGGCGGCGACTGGATGGTCAGCACCTTCTATCCTCTGCATACCGGGGAAGCCTTCGGCGCGCTCGGGCGCATCCTGATCAGTATCGTCGGCGTGACGCCGCTGGCATTCTTCATCACCGGCGTCGTGGTCTGGCTGAAGTTCCGCCGCAAGCCGGCCAAGCCCAGGGCGCCGGCCGCCGTCAAGCCGGCGCCGGTGCGCGTGCCCGCTACCGTGGAATAAGCGACTCCAGCGAGGGATGGCCCTCGAGCGCGAGCGGCAGCGCCCGCGACCAGCGGTTGGAGGACAGCGAAAACGTCAGCGAACGCACCTGGTGATACCACCCGGCCGGTACATACAGCATGTCGCCGGGATGCACCACCAGCTCGATCAGCGCCGCCTGGCGCGCCAGCGGAAAGCGCTCGAAATCCGGCGCTTCCGGATCGAAGGGAGACCCGAACAGCAGCGCATTCGCCTCGCGCGGATAAAGGAATTCGTCGTGGTGGGGCGGCGCCAGGAAGATCCTCTTCGATCCCCAGACCTGGACGAACAGGTTGTCGTCGTAGTCGGCGTGCAGCGGCGTCACCGTACCCGCAGGCCCCATCCAGAAGCGCGGCGGTCCCGGTTTCTTGAAATACGCGGGCCAGTGGCAGAAGCGGTTCAGCTCGCGCAGCTCCAGGTTGCCCAGGTAGGGTGGCAATCCTTCCGTGCCCTGCTCCACCAGGTCCAGGTAGGCGAGCATAGACATGTCCTGCATGGCGCGGTCGGGCGCGAAGGCGGTATTGATGTAGTCGCCGACACGGGCGCGCACCGGCAGCGCGCTGAAGCGTTCGCGCAGGGTGTGCGGGCTCAAGCCGGTCAGCGGCCAGCGGCCCACCACGCCATCGATCAGGAAAGGCAGGCCCTGCGCCGCGTGCTCATGAAACACGGCCGCACTCGGCGCCCGCAAGCGCTGCAGCGAAGAGATGACCGGCAGCGCGCGTGCCGCCTCCCGGATCGCCTCTCGCATCGCTTCGATGGACGTGACGCCGCGCACCTGCGCATCGCGGCGTTCGCGCGCCAGCTTCGCGGCCAGTGCGTCTTCCGCCGAAGCGTTCTCCGGCCGTGGCGGCAGCCGCGCCGGCCGGCTCTTGTCGGGCACTCCCGCCATCCTGTCGTCCTGGTCTGAAAATTCACGTGGGCCGACAGGATAGCGCATGCGGCGCCATCCTCCAATGAGCTTATGCGGGCGCCAGCTGGCGCGCGCGGGTGCTGCCCCCGACGCCGACCGCCGTGGCGATGGCCAGCGCCTGGAACAGCGCCACGCCCGCGAACACCCAGCCCGGACGGCCGGCGTCCATGACCAGGCCGAACAGCAGCGGCCCGATCGCCAGGCCGCTGTCGAGGCCCGAATACACCACGCCGTACACCCGCCCGGTGGCGCCCTTGGGCGCGGCGGCGCGGATCATCAGGTCGCGCGAAGGACCGGCCACGCCCGAGCACAGGCCGATCAGTCCCATCAGCGGCAGCGCCATCCACGACGGACCGGCGCCCGCCGCCAGCACCAGCGCCAGCGCAGCGGCCGCGGCGAAGGCCAGGGCCACGGTACGGTCGTGGTGCTTGACGTTGGCGCCCAGGAAGCCGCCGGCCAGCATGCCTACCGCCGAGGCCAGCATGTAGGAGGTGTAGGAACTGGTGGCCAGTTCGCGCGTGATGCCGTACAGGGCTTCCAGGCTGATCGACGCGAAGGCCTGGATGCCGCCCAGCGCCACCGCGGTCAGCAGGAAGAAGGCGAAGCACATCCATACCGAACGCAGTTTCAGGAAGTCGAGCGTGCCGCCCTGGACGCCATCCGCTTTCGCCGGCGCGGCAATCGGATCGGGACGCAGCGCGTGCCGGTTCAGGACCAGCATGACCAGCACGCATGCGGGCAGCAGGGCCGCCCACAGCATCGCCGCTCGCCAGCCCTGGACGGCGGCGATCGAGGTGAGGAAGATCGGCGAGGCGGCCCAGCCGATATTGCCGCTGATGCCGTGGACCGAGAATCCGTGCGCCAGGCGCGCCCGCGACACGCGCTGGTTCAGCAGCGTGTAGTCGGCCGGGTGGAACACGGCGTTGCCCAGGCCCGCCAGGAAGGCGCCCAGCACCAGGCCCGGATAGCCGCCCGCGAAAGAGAGCACGACGGCGGACACCCCCAGCATCGCCACGCCGGAGAACAGCACGGCGCGCGCGCCCACGCGGTCGACCACGAAGCCGGCCGTCGCCTGCCCCACGCCGGAGACCACGAAGAACACCGTCATCACCAGCCCCAGTTCGGTATAGCTGAGATTGAAGGCCGGCTTGAGCCAGGGGATCAGGGCCGCCACGATCAGGTGGTAGAAGTGCGAGGTGCCGTGCGCCAGGCCCACGAGGCCGATCACGCGGGCGTCCTGGCGGAGGGTGTTGTCGTCTGAGCTCATGCCATGCCTTTATCGAAAAAGCCAGTGTAAGCAAAAGCGGCGCGTCCGATTTAAGATAACGTGTCAAGATTTATCGAGAATCCGCCATGAAAAGCTATCCGCCGATTCCAGGCCCGGGCCCGACGCCGGAATGCCCGGTCGCCCTCGCGGCGCGCGACCTGCCGGCCGACGCCAACGTCGGCGCCCATAGCCATGCGTGGGGACAGCTGACCTACGCCGCCAACGGCATGATCCGGGTGAGCGCCGAAGGCAGCAGCTGGATCGTGCCGCCGCAGCGCGCGATCTGGATCGCACCGGAGGTCGAGCATGAGGTGACGATGCTGGAAGCCGCGCGCCTGAGCCCCTTGCGCGTGCATGCCTTGCGCGCCCCTTTCCCCGGAGAGTCCTGCCGCGTGGTCGAGGTCAGCAGCCTGCTGCGCGAGCTGATCGCGGCCCTGATGGCGGGCGGCGACGCCCTGCCCCAGCCGCGCACTGCCCTGCTGGGAGAACTCATCCTCGACGAACTGGCGCGCGCGCCCTCGCGCCCGATCCGCGTCCCGCTGCCGCGCGACAAGCGCCTGAAGGCCCTGTGCGAGGCGCTGATCGATGCGCCCGGGGACAACCAGACCCTGGCGCAGTGGGCCCAGGCCACCGGCGCCTCCGGGCGCACCCTGGCGCGCCTGTTCGACAAGGAGCTCGGCATGAGCTTCGGCCAGTGGCGCCAGCAGGTGCGGCTGGCCCATGGCGCCTCCCTGATCGCACGCGGCATGCCCTTGTGGCAGGTGGCCGAGCAGCTCGGCTATGCGAGCCAGTCGGCCTTCACCGCCATGTTCAGGAAGAGTTTCGGCACGACGCCGTCCGCCTTCTTCGCGGGCGAGCAGCAAAGCAGATAAGCCACGGCCAACATCCTCTAGAATGCGGTTTGCCCACACAACAGGAGACAAGATGAACCCGACAATCCGCGCAGCAGTGACGAGCGGCCTGATGACGCTGGCCTGGGCGGCCCAGGCCGCGCCGCAGGCGAAACCGGAGCACACCGAGGTATGGAGCCCGGAACCGGCGCGCGTCATGCCCGCCTCGGCGAACCGGGCGCCGTCGGATGCGGTCATTCTCTTCGACGGCCAGGGTGTGGGCGAATGGGTGTCGAGCGCCGTAGTCGCCAGCCCCGCCGCCAAACCGGTCCCATGGTCGGGGGCGGACGGCGTGCTGACGGTCCGTCCCGGCAGCGGCGATATCCAGACCAGACGCACCTTCCTCGACTACCAGCTGCACCTGGAATGGCGCGTGCCGGCGGGTCTCAAGGCGAGCGGCCAGAACAAGGGTAACAGCGGCCTGTTCCTGTCGACGGGAACCGGGAACGGCTACGAGATCCAGGTGCTGGAGTGCGCCGCGAACAAGACCTATGCCAACGGCCAGGCGGCGAGCATCTACAAGCAGTTCACCCCGCTGGTGAACGCCTGCGCCGCCGAAGGCGAGTGGCAAACCTACGACGTCATCTGGACCGCGCCGCGCTTCGCAGCCGACGGCAGGCTCGAGTCGCCCGCCTATGTGACGGCGCTGCACAACGGCGTGCTGGTGCAGAACCACGTGGCCCTGCGTGGCGAAACCCTGTACATCGGCGAACCAGGCTATCGGAAACACGGCCCTGCTCCGATCAAGCTGCAGGAACATGGCGAGGCCGTGAGCTTCCGGAATATTTGGGTCAGGCCTTTGGACCGGTAGCCTTCGTCCGTCCCGCCGGCCGGCGCTGGCGTTCCAGCTCGTCGTGGATCACCTGCTGGCCGTGTTCGACCATGAATTCGTGGAAGGCCGCGGCTACGGTCGGAATCGCATGGTCGGCCTTGTGCATCACATGCCAGTCGGCCGATACCGGCGTACCCGTCACCGGTAAGGCCATCAACAACTTGTTCCGTACTTCCAGTGTGCACGCGTGCACTGACAGGAAACCCACGCCCAGGCCGGCGGCGGTCATCTGCTTGATCGCCTCGTTACTCGACAGCTCGGAACCGATCGACAGCGGCGCGCCCGCATCCTGGTAGAGTTTTTCGACCGCCGCCCGCGTACCCGAACCGCGTTCGCGCACCAGCAGGTTGTGGTCGGCCAGCTCCGTCAGCGCCACCGCGCGCGCGCTGGCCAGCGGATGCCCGGGTGCGACGTAGAAAGCCATCGGGTGGCGCGCGAAGCGGCTGGCGCTGGTCGGAAATTCGCGCGGCGGCGTTCCCATGATGGCCAGGTCGATCTCGTCGCGGCTCAGCATGCCGATCACCTCCGGCCGCGAGCCCACCTGCAGGCGGATGCGCACGTGCGGGCGGCCGGTGGTAAAGCGCACCAGCATCGCCGGCAGCAGGTGTTCCGCCGTTATCACCGCGCCGATGCGCAAGGTGCCGCTGGTGACGCCCTTGAAGGCCGCGATCTCGTCGCCCGCCTCTTCCCACATCTTCAGGATGCGCTCCGCATAGCCGACCAGCAGTTCGCCCGCGGACGTCATCTGGATGTTGCGGCCCTGCTTGCGGGTCAGCGGCGTGCCGGCGGCTTCCTCCAGCAGTTTCAAGTGCAGCGACACGGCCGGCTGGGTCACGTGCATGGCTTCCGCCGCCCGCGACACGCTCTGGTGGCGGGCCACCTGGACCAGGGCTTGCAGCTGTTTGAAGCTCGCCGGATACATAAGCTTTTCCTTATTAATCTGCTTGGAAATCTGATTTTTATTTTATCTTGCCCGGCCGTATAGTGAAAGCGTCAACAACGCACTGGCCCGGAAAGGAGCAGCACATGAAAGCCCAAGCGATCATCTTCGATCTGTCCGCATTCGACATCCAAGGGGCGGCGCCGCAGGAAGCCGGCAGGCTGCTCGACGAAGCGATCGACAGCGGCCGCCACTGCGCCCTGGTCACCGACCTGCCGCACCGCGAGGCCGGCCGGCAGCTGCGCGAGCGCTTTGGCGACACTGCCCACCACATCTTTTCAGTCGTGCTCACGGGCGCCGATTTCGCGGCGCAGGGCCATAAGGCGCCTTACTCGGTCGTGCTGCGCACGCTCGAACTGTCGCGCGAGGAGGCCCTCGTGGTCGCCGCCTCCCCCGCCGCCCGCCGGGCGGCGCAGCGGGAGCGCCTGCGGATCCGGCCCTGACGCGCCGCACCCCATTCAATCATGTGAAGGAGGACAAGCGATGGAAACCATCGTGATTGCAGGCGGCGGCGTGGCCGGGCTGGAACTGGCCACCCGCCTGGGGCGAAAGCGCGGCGCAGCGCGGCGCGTGATCCTGATCGACAGCGCCCCGACCCACTTCTGGAAGCCGCTGCTGCACTCGGTGGCGGCAGGCCTGATCGATCCCAGCCACTACCACATCGACCTGGCGCGCCAGGCCATCGAAAGCGGCTTCGAATTCGTCTGCGGCGAGATCGTCGGCATCGACCGCGGCGCGCGGACCGTGAATGTGCGGCTGCGCCGTCCGCTGGCCCACGATGGCACGGCCTCGGTGCAGTATGACCGCCTGGTGCTGTCCTTCGGCTCGATCACCAACTTCTTCGGCGTGCCTGGGGCGCAGCAGCACTGCCTGTCCCTGGACAGCGTGGGCCAGGCCGAAGCCTTCCGCCAGCGCTTCCTGAACGCCTGCGCCGCCACCGGCGGACGGCGCGAGACCTTCATGGATGCCGGTCTGCGCGACCCGGCCGCCCCGCTGCTCGACATCGTCATCGTCGGCGCCGGGCCCACCGGCATCGAGCTGGCGGCTGACCTGCGCCACACGGTCGACACCCTGGTGCGCTATCGCCTCAGCGGCCTGGCCGCATCGCGCCAGGTGCGCATCCGCATCCTGGAGCGCGGACCGCGCCTGCTGGCCGGGCTCGATCCATCGGTGTCGGCCCTGGCCGTGCGCAAGCTGGAGGAACTGGGGGTCGAGATTTGCACCAGCACCGCTGTCGCCGAGGTGGGCGCGGATGAAGTGCGCACCGAAGACGGGCGCGTGTTCCCGGCGGCGCTCACCGTCTGGGCGGCCGGCGTACGCGGCCCCGACCTGGCGATCACGCCGGCGCTGTCCGTCAACCGCAACAACCAGATCATGGTGGACGAACAGCTGCGCACCATCGACGACCACCGCATCCATGCGATGGGGGACTGCTGCTCGCTGCTCCAGCCGGAGCGCAAGCGGATGATTCCGCCCAGCGCCCAGGCGGCGCGCCAGCAATCGGGCTTCCTGTTCGAGCTGCTGACCCATGCCGCCGGCAAGACGCGGCCGCGCTTCCGCTACCGCGACTACGGCACCCTGGTGACCGTAGGACGTGCCGGCACCATCGGCATCCTGCTGCGCGCGGTGGGCCGCCGCAACCTGCGCGTGCGCGGCGCCATCGCCAGCATCATGTACCGCATGACCTACGAGCGCTACGTGATGTCGCATGTGGGGCCGCTGCGCATGCTGGGACACATGCTGGCGCGCTGGTGCCGCTCGAAGATGCTCATGCCGGTCAAATGGCATTGAACGCGGCCCGGCGCAGACGCGACGCGCCGGGTCTCAGCCGCCGGCCAGGTCGGCTTCCTTCGGCGCCAGGTGCCTGACGAGCAGCTGGTCGATGCGGTAGTGGTCGACATCGAGCACCTCGAACTTGATGCCCTGGTATTCGACGCTGTCGGTCCGCTTGGGCACCTTGCGCAGCATGTACATCATGAAGCCGGCGGCGGTCTCGTAGTTCTCTTCCTCGGGCAGGCTTTCCAGGCCGAGGGTGCGCTTGACGTCGCCGACCGGCGTGCTGCCGTCGATCAGCCACGAGCCGTCCTCGCGCTGCATGATCTGCTCGTCCTGCTCCATGGGATTGCCCCAGCTGCCCATCACGGTCAGCATGATGTCGCTCAGGGTGATCACGCCCATCACCAGCGCGTACTCGTTGATCACGACGGCGAAGGTTTCCTTGGTGGCGCGGAAGCGGTCGAGCAGCTCCGACAGGGTCAGGGTGTCGGGGATGATCAGGACGGTGCGGATGCTCGACTCGTTCAGCTGGAACAGCGACTGCTTGTTCAGCAGCCGCACCAGGATGTCGCGCGTGTCCACGTAGCCGATGACGCGGTCGATCGTGCCGTCGCAGACGGGGAACTTGGAATACTTGGCGATCTTCTCCCTGACGCTCTCCTCGGTCTCGTTCAGGTTGAAATACACCACGCTGTCGCGATTGGTCATGGCCGAGACGACCGAGCGCGATTCCAGCTCGAACACGTTCTCGATGAAATGCTGCTCCTGCTTCTGCAGGACACCCGCCTGGGCGCCGGCTTCCACCGCGGCGGAGATCTCGTCGAAGGTGATGCTGTCTTCCCGCGTCATGTCGACCTTGAACACGCGGAAGATCAGGTTGGCGACGAGATTGAGCGCCCAGGACAGCGGCTTGCAGATGCGAATGAATACCAGGACCGGATTGATGATCGCGACCGCGATGCGCTCCGGCGCGATCATGGCCAGGCGCTTGGGCATCAGGTCGGAAAACAGGATGAACAGGAAGGTGACAAACAGGAAGGACAGCGCGAAGCCGACGTTGTCGAGCCAGGGGCCGTTGTAGACGCCCGAGATCCATTCGATGAAATACGGACGCAAGGCGCCCTCGCCCAGGATGCCGCCGAGGATGGCGATCGCGTTGAGCCCGATCTGCGAAGCGGCGAAGAATTCGGCCGACTGGACCTGCAGTGCCATCACCTTCAGGGCGCGCTGGTCGCCCGCCTCCGCCAGCAGCTTGAGCTTGATCTTGCGCGCGCCGGCGAACGCGATCTCGGTAAGCGACAAGAATCCTGCGGCGAGCACCAGGCAGGCCAATAGCACGGCATGTTGAAACAAACTCACGGGGCACCTAAGGTTGAATACCAGCGAACGTCGCTCTCGGCAGTATAGATTTTGCAATTACCTATCGCAATAGCTGCGGACCTGGAGGGCCAACGCTAACCAGGCATCGGCCTGGGTCTGGGAATAGCGGAGCAAGATCAATCTGCGGCAGCCCCTCTTCTACCTACGGCGCCGTGCTTGTGGCGCGCAGCAGCCCGGCCACTACCGCCGCGCGACATGCAACCTGCGCCCGTGTCAGGTGTGCGTCCGCCGCACCAGCCCTCTGGTCAGTTTACCGGACCGGAGCGTCCGAACATCGCCAATCTACGCAGCGTGCGGAGGGCCGTCCGCGGGATCTTCATCCCATCCGTTCATGACGGTCGAGCTTATCGATCCTCAATTCCGCGCTTGCCTGAAAATGCCAGAATAGATTGTTCCGATTGGAAACTCACGGAGTACGCTGTGCAAAATGATAACGAGCTTGTCAATTTCATGCTGACGGAAAAAAAGCTGATCACCACCGACCGTCCTATCCGCATGACACTTGTTTATCAAAGGAAACAGATCTCCGACGTCCTGCTCCCTCAGTTTGTCCGCGGTACCGAATCCATTTGCGGTGGATTTGAGTATCAGGTCAATTGCGTTGCCACTTCCAACAGTCTGCCACTGAAGGAATTCATTGGCGTGCCCGCCGCCCTCGAGTTCGTCAATGATCGAGGCCAGTTGCGCAGGGTGTGTGGTCTCGTCACGCAGGCAAGCTCTGGCGAGTGCGATGGCGTGATCGCGAGCTACCAACTCGTCATTCGCGACGCCATGGCGGTCATGGAGCAACGTGTCAACACGCGCGTGTTCAGGAAAATGAGCTGGCCGCGGATCGTCACTGTCGTGTTGCAGGAATGGCTGCAGCTGAACAGCGCATTGAGTGGCTACTTCGACTTTGAACTCGCACCTGGCTTCCATCTGGAGAAATATCCCGAGCGCGAACAGACGATACAGTTCAACGAATCGGATGCAGCCTTTATCCGTCGACTGTTGGCGCGCTCCGGAGTTGCCTGGTTCTTCCGCCCCGGCTGCCACCCAGCACACCGGCAGGCAACTCACGACTCGGAATTGCCGGTGCATACTCTCGTGCTCTTTGACAACCCGCGTGACCTGAAGAAGAACGCGGCCGGCGTCGTACGCTACCACCGCGACAACGCGACCGAGCAGCGCGATTCGGTCACACGTTGGGGCGCGGTACGTAAGCTCCAGGCGGGCAGCGTCTGGGTTTTCAGTTGGGACTACAAGCGACCGGGAAACATTCCCGGGATGGCCGCTGAAATACCAGGCCAGATCAATCAAGGCCCATCCGGCAACCAGTTAGCTGGCGGAGTGCAAGAATACATCGTCGAATCACCGCATGCGGGCTCTGACGACAAGGAGCTATATCGCCTGGGCGTGCTGCGCATGCAGCGCAAGGAACTCGATGCAAAACGCTTCACCGGAGAAGGAAGCGTCCGCGACTTCTGTGCAGGCGAATACTTCACCATCAGCGACCACCCGGAAATCAATGGCCATCCTGGCCCCGAGCGCGATTTCATCATCACATCAATTGAAGTCAAGGCGCAGAACAACCTGCCAACAAGCTTGGAACAACGGATACAACGGCTGTTCCTTTTCAATGACTGGCGCGTTCCGGCGGGCATGCCCACTGATCTTTCCAGCGAAGATAACGCAAACCGTTTCCACATGCGATTCGAGGCGGTACGGCGCACTATCCCGATCGTCCCGGCATTCGACCCGCGCACCGACCTGAGCGACCCGGGTTTGCAGATTGCAATCGTGGTAGGCAGAGAAAACGACGTCGTGCATTGCGACGAACTTGGCCGCGTGAAGATTCGATTTCCCGCGACGCGTCCGGAAGACCATCAGCACGCACAAGGCGCGGGCGCATCCGACACGGATGCGGATTCCGCCTGGGTGCGGGTAGCTACAAATTGGGCCGGCAATGGATCCTCGCATTGCGGCACCCTGGCGCTACCCCGCGTGGGGACGGAAGTCCTGGTGGCTTTTCTGGGCGGCGACCCCGACAAGCCCATCATTATTTGCCAGCTTTTCAATGGGCGTGCCTTGCCTCCCCCCTTGAGCAATCGCGCCAACTTGCCGTCAACGCGCTTCCTTTCGGGCATGCGTAGCCAGGAGATTCACGGCGCGCGCATGAACCAGCTCCGGTTCGACGACACCCCGCGCGAAATCAGCGCCCAGCTGGCAAGCGACGATGGCGCTTCGCAGCTGAATCTCGGATGGCTGACTCATCCACGGGGAGAAGACCGGCGCCCCCGCGGCGAAGGCGCTGAGCTGCGTAGTGACAAGCCGTGGCAATCCGGGGTGGCAAAGGCGTGCTGGTCACCGCAAGCAATAACGACCAGGCCGAAGGCAAACAGCTGGACCGGGCCGAATTGATCGGCCTCGCCGACAGCTTGCGCGATATTGCCGACCAGCTCGCGAAACTCGCCGAAACCCACTCCAAAGACCCGGCAAACGGTCCGCAACTGGCGCAACTGGTCGACAAGCTCAGGCATCTGGATCACGGAACGAATGTCGCTGTTGGCGCAGGCGGCGGCACGGGCGGTGCACCCATTGTCGCAGTCAGCGGTCCCGCGGGAATTGTCGTGGCAAGCAATGAAAATCTGGCACTCGGTGCGGAAAAGAACGCCTACCTCATCACGGCTGCGGACACGCAGCTCACCGCTGGAGGACAAACATCGCTACGCGCGGCGCAGGGCGTCAGCGTCTTTGCCAATGACGGCGGCATGAAGCACATTGCCGCACGCGGCAACATGCAGACCGAAGCGCAGGACGGCACCATCGAACTCCTGGCAAAAAAGGTGATGGAACTGATTAGCACGACGGACTGGATCAACATCAAGGCCAGGAAGGGTGTCTGCATCTACGGCGGTGGCAGTGAATTGAAAATCAGCGAAGAGGGAATTATCGGCAGCACGACTGGAAACAGCCACGTCTACGCTGCCGACCACCAAACCTTTCCAAAACGGGCGCGGCAAACACAGTTCCCCGACGAGTTGCCGCATCACGACATTTGCATTCCTTGCATGCTGGCGGCAGCGCGTGCGCATAGTCCCTTGGTGGAGGCGGAATGAGCAACGGCGACCCGAATACCTTCGTCTATCTCCTGATCGACAACGGCATGCTCGACGAGATATCGGCAAGCTACACCGAAGATGCTCCCGAAAGCCGCCCGGCGTGGCTGGCGCCGATTTACCCAAACCGTGCCCTGGCGGTCAGCCCGCTCCTGGTCGACGTCGAAGCCGCTTACGAAGTCGGCGATCTCGATCGCGTCATGCGCCTCATGAACGCGCGCAAGCCTGCGCTGCACGTGTCGGTCATCGAGTCGGCGCTGAATATCGGCCAGCTTGCCCACCACCTGGGCAGATTCATTTTCATTCTTGATCCGGAGGGCAAGCAGTTCACGCTCAGGTATGCGGACTGCGCGGTTCTTGCATCGCTCTCGGAATTGCTGACGCCGGCACAGTGGGCCGCGATGTCAGGACCGATCGCACGTTGGACTATCCATCACCGTTCCGGCGCGCTTGTCCCGCTGCCACCGGCCGAGGCGACTACAGTTGCACTGACGCCCCTGCGCGTGGACCAGGATCAGCTGCTGGCCCTGGACGAGGCAAGCGAACCGGATCACTTCATCGCCAAGGTGAAGATGATGCGCAATGGCGAGGCCTTGCCCGGCAATGCGGTGGAACAGCACGAATGGGCGCAAGCGGCACGTCGCGCCTGGCGTGCGGCCGGCAACGCGCATCCCCCTATTTTGATGTTCCTGACCGAGGCCGCACTCCTGACCCGAGGCGCAATTCTGCGACGACCGGAAGTCGCCGAATTCCTTGCCATGAATGAAGTCAGCGCGTTCCGGACCAAATTGCGGGAACTCGTCGACGATCTACAGGCAAGACGCAGTTGGGCCAGCCAGGGAGCCACTGCGGGCGATGATCCAAATGCAATCCCGATTGTTATCTGACACAGAGGCATCATGAAAATTCCTATCCTCTCGTTTGTGCGGTTGCATCCCATCGTGTCTTTACTGGCCATGGGGGTGTTACTCGGGTCTTATGCGCTACTCCACGCTCGTTCCAGGGCCGATGACCGTATGGGAGTCTCCGTCAACGGGGTCCAGCATCTGGGTTCCGATCATCTCATCCACGAATTCTATGTTAATAAAGGTTACTACGGTAATGTTGGTGAGGGAGGTGGGGGCGGTAGTCAAACATGTTGTGTCACGCTCCCGAAAAACTGGTATCCGGGATTGAAAGCCGACGTCCGCTGGGAAGTGTACCGCATAATCAAACCAACAGACCCTGCGTTAGAAGAAACGGTGGAGTCAGAGGGAATATACCGTGCGCAGGTGCCGGTGGAGGCGTATCGGGAACCGGGTGATTTTGTTGTTCACTTCTTCCCCAATGGTCGCGTACGCATCGTTGTGAGCTCAATCAGCCCGTCCGGGGATGGGCACCCGATCAGATGGAGAGATGCTCAAGCAAGTCTCTTAGCGACGACAGGAACGCCTGTTAAAGAAATTTTCACCGCCGAGGAACACGCCGAGCTTGATCGTGAAGATGCCCGCGATCGGGCGAAATATGGGAACTGGCGATGAAACGGGCCGACGTCATCATCGCGCCCACAAGAGGTGCGCCGACCTCTGGAATAAAGCGAATCGTTCCGGATTACGACTGCGATTTCAAGAAGTGCGAAGTTACCTTGAACATCGGAGTCTTTTTTGATGGAACACGCAACAATCGAGACCGTGATCGTTCCGGATTCTCAGACAGCAACATTGCGCGACTGTATGAGGTCTACCGTGACGAAGAGGACATGGGCTATCACCGGGTTTATGTTCCCGGTGTCGGGACGAAATTCACCGAGATCGGAGAACACGATGAAAGCACCATGGGTTCAGCGTGTGCCTTCGGCTGTGAAGAGCGGGTCATTTTTGGGCTCTTGGCCGTTTTTAATGCGCTGCACCGGCGGTGTTTCAACAGCCGCATGTTTGATCAAGGCGCTGTGCTTGCCCTGTGCCGTAACGGCCGCAACGTCCTCGACACCGACGATCGCGAAAGTCTTGCCAAGCTTGGCACGCGCAGCGGCCTGCTGCAAGCGGCGCTATCCAACGACAGCGACCGCCGCGCGTTCTTGACTCGGCAGGCCCAGCTGCTGGAAGCAAAACTCAAGGGTAGAAAGCCCCACGTGGTTGAATGTTTCCTCGACGTATTCGGGTTTTCCAGGGGGGCGGCGGAAGCCAGGGTGTTCTGCCACTGGCTGGACGAATTGCTGGTCGGCGGCCGTCTGGCCGGTGTGCCCCTGCGCTTTCGCTTTGTCGGGCTCATCGACACCGTCGCCTCAGCGGGATTCTGGTCCGGCACCTCGGCGGCGCTTGCCAACTCGACCGGCGGACATGGCGCTTGGGCGAGTGGCGGGTCGCTGCGCCTACCGGCCTCCGTGCTGAATTGCGTTCACATGGTTGCAATGCACGAGCTTCGGCGCAACTTCCCCTTGGATGAAATCGGCGCCGACGGGAAGCTGCAGGCAGGATGGAGCCAGCACGCCTACCCGGGCGCGCACAGCGATGTCGGAGGCGGTTACCGGCCGGGTGAGCTCGGCATCTCGGTGGGAGATAATCCCCAGCACAGCGAATCCCTGAAACTGTCCCAGATACCGCTGAACCACATGTTCGATTGCGCGGTAGCGGCTGGCGCCCCGATGAAAAAACCTAAGATCAAATCTGGTGCCCATGACCCATTCGCCATCCACCCCGACCTGGCCAAAGCCTACGACGAATTCCTCGCACAAGCCACGCTCGCGCCACGCCCCATGTACGAATGGCTCCAGCCGTATCTCAACTGGCGATGGCAGATGCGTAACCATTTTCACACCACTAATCAGGTCAAGCGAGCCAGCCAGTCCGACCGGGAAATTCTGCTTGCCTTCAACAAGAGCCTGATCAACGACGCCGCTGCCCTGCTGCGATCCGCTGCGATGGGCCTGGGCCAGCGGACACTCGCGGTCGTCAAGGACGTTTTCAATACCGGTGCGCGAAAGGACCTTGTGACGACCAGCGCATTGGACCCGGAAGCCCGGGAGGTATTTGCCCGGGCCCAGCGCGCCACAGCGACGCCGCCTTCGTTTGCTGCCCTGTTTGACGGCTACGTGCACGACTCACTTGCCGGATTCAATTCGCCAACATTGGAACTGACAGGTTATTGGCGCTATCGAAAAATCTTCATGGGTAATGACGAGGCGCTTATCGCAGCCAATCAGGATGCCGATACGGCGCGCAGCGTCGCGTGATTCGCTCAAACGGAGCCCGCATGAACGACCAACAAGGACGCGGAGTCATTAGGCTCGGCGACAAAACCACGCATGGCGGAGAAGTCATCTCGGCGGCGCAGGACTTCACCGTATTGGGGAAGCCGGTCGCTATCGAAGGCGATTCAACTTATTGCCCTAAATGCAAAGGAAAGTTTCCGATCCTGCCAAGCGGCAGCACGCGTAGGCACCATGGAAAGCTGGTTGCATACGATCAGGACCTCACTGCATGCGGTGCCAAGTTGATCTCATCGATCTGACGGCATCTGGGGTTATGACGCTTTTGAAACCTAGAATTCGGAAACTATTGGTATTTTCCTTTTTGGATAAGGTTGACTTCTGAGTTTGCCACGTTTGGCAAGTCATCGATTTAGACTCCCTATCCGCTTTAGCGACTTTTAATCGGTTGAACATAGGTTCAAATGCCAAGTTACGCTGGACAGTATTAAGCAAGAAAAAACCCGCTGTCTCGATGAAAGCAGCAGGTTCTTTGATGCCCCTAAATATCTAGGGACTTTAATCTGGCGGAGAGGGTGGGATTCGCCTACATCCTGTAGGCCGCCCCGGCGCTTGCAAGCGCCGGTCTTCGAATCCCACGCGTGAGCCACATTGGTGGCTCACTCCTTCCGCATACGCAATAAAAAAGGCTCCCGTCGGGAGCCTTTTTTATTACTACTGGCGGAGAGGGTGGGATTCGAACCCACGGTACGGTCACCCGTACGCCTGATTTCGAGTCAGGTACATTCGACCACTCTGCCACCTCTCCTGATTCGGTCGATTCTTGCTGTGAGCTGCAAGAGGCCGCATTATAGCGGACGCCTTCTCACGAAGGCAAGTGACGAACTGCAACTTTCGCACACCCGCTCAGAAGCGCGACAAGCCCATGATGCGGTCGCCCATTTCGGCCCCCGCCATCACCATGCCCTGCCCCGCCGTCAGGCGCAGCTGTTCCCACTGCGCCAGGCCCACGTCCGGCACCGCCTGGCGCTGGCTGAGCAGCATCGCCAGCGTGAGCGCGTCGGCGGCGGCCTTCGAAGTACTGCCCGCGGTGTGCGGACGCGGCAGGAAGGCGGCGTCGCCGCACAGCAGCACCCGGCCGTCCAGCATCTTCGGTGCTTCCATGTCCATGATGGCCTGCACGAAAGGCGCTTCCGTCGTCTCGATCAGCACACGCAGGGACGGTGCCGCCAGTTGGCGTGCATCGTCCAGCAGCGCGGCAAGGTGCTCCGGCCGCACCGCGCCCGGCGGCAGCGATGCGGGATCGGTGCGCCCGTCGCGGCCGGTCAGCAGCGCATTCAGGGGCGCGCCCTGCCCCACGCGCCGGTACCAGATCCAGTTCCAGCGCCGCTCGCCTAGCTCGACCGACTCGTCCTGGCCCGGCACCAGGTAGGCCAGCAGCAGATGGCCGTCGCCCTGCTGGAACACGAAGGCGCGGTCAAGCTTCTCGCGCGTGGCCTGCGGCAGCAGGGCCTCGGGCACGGCGCCGCGCCAGGCCACGTAGCCGGCATAGCGGGGAGCGACATCGGGCTGCATCTGGCGACGGACCGTGGAACGGGCGCCATCGGCCCCGATGAGCAGGTCGGCCGTCTCGCTCTCGCCATCGGCGAAGTGGGCCGTGACGCGCTGGCCTTCCTGCTCGTAGCGCACGAAGGTCCGGCCGGCATGCAGGCGGGCCCGCGGCAGTCCGCCGTGCAGCGCCCGGTACAGGATCTCGCACGAGGTCTGGGCCTGCGGCATGTGGCTGCGCTGGAGAATCCGGTCGCCTCGGTCGAGGTAGAGACGGTCGTCCGAAGGCACGCTTGGCAGCCGGTCCGGATCCAGCTGCGCGAAGCGCAAGGCCATCAGGACGTCGGGCTGCAGCACCAGTCCGCCGCCATGCTTGCCCTGCCCCTGCGCCGAGCGCTCGAACACGTCGACCTCCCAGCCGACCGCGCGCAGCATCGCGGCCGCCAGCAGTCCGCCCAGCGAACCGCCGATGACGAGTGCGCGCGGCGTGGCGGTCATGGCGCTCTCTTCCTGCGGCCGGCCCGGTGCGGATGACGCCCGTCCATGCGCAGCCTCAGCCCGTCACAGCCGTGCGGACCGGCTGGCAGCATGATGGCCGCATGTGCGTGCATCGCGTCTCTCCCGGTGTATTTACCACCAGTGTAAGACGACTGACTTGCGTTGAGAACATGCCAATAAAAAGAATGTCTTGGACGGGCGTGCTGAAATACCCCACGAAGGTGTGGCCGCCGGCTCTTCCTTCGTCCGCATGGACGCGGACCGGCCCGGATTCCAGAATGCGACGGTGCGCCGCATTGGCGCCGCAACCATCCGCCTCACTGAAAGGAACAGCATGAAAGGCACCCGCACCTTCGACAAGGTCACCGTCCACGACGGCACCCAGATCCACATCACCGACTGGGGCCACGGCGTCCCGGTCGTGTTCAGCCACGGCTGGCCGCTCTCGGGCGAGGCCTGGGAAGACCAGATGATGTTCCTGGCGGAGCACGGCTACCGCGTCATCGCCCACGACCGCCGCGGCCACGGCCGCTCGAGCAAGCCCTGGCACGGCAACGACATGGACACCTATGCCGACGACCTGGCCACCGTCATCGAGACCCTCGACCTGAGCGGCGCCATGCTGGTCGGCCACTCGACCGGCGGCGGCGAGGTGGCGCGCTACATCGGCCGGCACGGCGCCGGCCGCGTCGCCAAGGCCGTGCTGGTGGGCGCGGTGACGCCGCAGATGATGGTCTCGCCCGCCAATCCGCATGGCGTGCCGATGGACGTGTTCGACGGCATCCGCGACGGCGTGCGCGCCGACCGCGCGCAATTCTTCAAGGACCTGACCCTGCCCTTCTACGGCTACAACCGTCAGGACGCCAAGGTGTCGGAAGGCGTGCGCGACACCTTCTGGCTGCAAGGCATGCAATGCAGCCTGAAAAGCGCCTACGCCTGCATCAAGCAGTTCTCGGAGACCGACTTCACCGAGGACCTGAAAAAGATGAACATCCCGACCCTCGTGATCCACGGCGACGAGGACCAGATCGTTCCGATCGACACCACCGCGCGTCGCGCCGTCGAACTGCTGCCGCAAGGGGCGCTGAAGGTCTATGCCGGCGGTTCGCACGGCCTGGCGACCACCCACAAGGACCAGCTCAGCGCGGACCTGCTGGCCTTCCTGCGGGCCTAGCGGGAGCCGGGCCGTTCTGCGCGCAGCGGTACGACATGGCCAGATACACCATGTAGAGCGCGGAACGGCCCGCCGCATACCCGAGCAGGCACTCGTGCAAGCTCAGCGGCGCGACGAACACGGAAATCGTCATGACAAACAGCGCCACCTGCCACAGCAGCTCCATCTTCTGTTTTCCGGTCACATAGAACACGTAGCTGAGCGGGCTGGCGACAAAGTTGAGGAAGCACAAGGGAGCGAGGATGCGCGCCAGCTCCCCTGCCGGCCGCCAGGTGGGACCGAAGACCCAGCCGAACAGTTCGGGCGAAAACAGGAGCAGCACCAGCGAGGGCCCGAGGGCCAGCAGCACCAGCACCTTGAAGGTGGCGCGATAGACGTCGCGGCAATGTCCCGCGGACTCGAATTCGTGCACCGCCTGGCGCTTGAACACCTCCAGCACCGAGGTGGCGATCAGGGCGATGGGCGCATTGAGCACGCGCTGGGTCAGTGCGAACAGGCCGGCCGCCTGCACGCCGTGGTGGATACCGATCATGAACAGCGGCAGCTGGCCGACCACGGTGTTGAGCAGGCTCGACGGCAAGGAAAAACGCCAGAAAGCCTGGTGCTTGGCGAGATAGCTGCGCTGCTCGTCGTCGAGGGTCAGCTTGATGCGCGCCGGCGGCGGCGACACCATCAGGCGCGCCGCCCACAGTCCGGCGCCAAGACCGATCAATTGCCCGACCAGCAGGGCCGCGCCATGCAGGCCCGAATAGAGCAAGGCAAGCTGGCTGATGGCGGTGGTGCCGGCCGCCAGCACCTTGGCTTTCGCGGCCTTGTCGAACAGGTTGTGCGAGGCGGCATAGGCGAGCGTGGTTTGCGTGAATGCGGTGAGCCAGGTTCCCGCGCCAATGGTGAGCAGCGCGAACCAGGACATCGTCCCCACGGCTGACAGGCCGGCCACGCGCGCCGCCACCACGCAGGCTGTCAGCGTCAAGGCCAGCAGGGTCGCGAAATAGGCCACCACGCTGAAGCAGACGCGCTGCTGCCGCTTCTCGTGATCGAGCACCATTGCGGCTTCGAAACGCAGGGTGGCGACGATGGACGCTACCGCTATCACGCCGAGCCAGACGCTGAAGGCCCCCATGTCGGAAGGCGTGCACATACGCGTGAGCAAGGGCGCGACCAGCAGGGGCAAGGCTTGCGCACCCGTCGCGCCGGCCAGGACGGTGCTGAAGTTCTTCCAGAAGTCGGACCGCGGCATGCTCATGGGGACTGTTTGAACTTGATGACACCGCGACCATCACGGCCCTGGCGCGTGGGCATGACGGTTGCGATCAATTGACCAGCTAGCCAAGCTTCCCAGACATCGTACCGAGGCGGGGAACGGGCCTGTGCGGTGGGATCAAACGTCCGGTGTAAATTGGTGTAAATGCGCGGCGGTGGTGGATACGGGACGTTGCATTAAGCATCAATGATCCAGTAGCCGAAAAACCGTCGCCCCGGCGAAGGCCGGGGTCCAAGTTGAGCGTTACGACAGCTCATGCAAACTTGGGCCCCGGCCTTCACCGGGGCGACGGTTCTAGCGCTAACTCAAGAAGCTTACTGCGGTCGTCTGTATAAGACCTGACGCGCGTCTTTTGCGCAAAAAACAAAAGGCTCCCTTCGGGAGCCTTTTTCGCTACTACTGGCGGAGAGGGTGGGATTCGCCTACATCCTGCAGGCCGCCCCGGCGCTTGCAAGCGCCGGTCTTCGAATCCCTCGCGTGAGCCACATTGGTGGCTCACTCCTCCCGCGTACGCAATAAAAAAGGCTCCCTTCGGGAGCCTTTTTTATTACTACTGGCGGAGAGGGTGGGATTCGAACCCACGGTACGGTCACCCGTACGCCTGATTTCGAGTCAGGTACATTCGACCACTCTGCCACCTCTCCTGATTCGGTCGATTCTTGCTGTGAGCTGCAAGAGACCGCCATTATAGCGGCTCTCCCGGAAAATGGAAGGGAAAATTTCACGACAGTGTCATTTTCCCTGCTTTCCGTTCTCTCAGGCAGCCGGCGCCAGGCGCTCCAGGCCGCCCATGTAGGGACGCAGCACTTCCGGAATCACCACGCTGCCGTCCGCCTGCTGGTAGTTCTCCAGCACCGCCACCAAGGTGCGGCCCACCGCCAGGCCGGAGCCGTTCAGGGTGTGCAGCAGTTCCGGCTTGCCGGCGGCGTTGCGGAAGCGGGCCTGCATCCGGCGCGCCTGGAAGGCTTCGCAGTTCGACAGCGACGAGATCTCGCGGTAGGTGTTCTGCGCCGGCAGCCACACTTCGAGGTCGTAGGTCTTGGCGGCCGAGAAGCCCATGTCGCCGGTGCACAGCGACATGACGCGGTACGGCAGGCCCAGCGAGGTCAGGATGAACTCGGCCTGGCCGACCATCTCTTCCAGCGCCGCGTACGACTGCTCCGGGTGCACCACCTGGACCAGCTCGACCTTGTCGAACTGGTGCTGGCGGATCATGCCGCGGGTGTCGCGGCCGTAGCTGCCCGCCTCCGAGCGGAAGCACGGGGTGTGCGCGGTCATCTTGAGCGGCAGCTGGTCCAGCGCCACGATCTCGTCGCGCACCACGTTGGTCAG
The DNA here is from genome assembly GCF_018119385.1 of Massilia sp. AB1. NCBI lineage: Bacteria > Pseudomonadati > Pseudomonadota > Betaproteobacteria > Burkholderiales > Oxalobacteraceae > Massilia > Massilia sp. AB1. Next base: position 23,685 of record NZ_JAGKSG010000041.1, read on the forward strand.
CGACACTTCCGAGGTCGGGATCAGGTAGAAGTTCTCGCCCTCGCCTTCCGCGCCGCCCTTCTTCACCGAGAACAGGTCGGCTTCGAACTTCGGCAGCTGGCCGGTGCCGCGCAGCGAGTCGGCATTCACCATGTACGGGGTGTAGCACTCGGTATAGCCGTGCTGGCCGGTGTGGGTGTCCAGCATGAACTGCGCCAGCGCGCGGTGCAGGCGGGCCATGCCGCCTTTCATCATCGAGAAGCGCGAACCAGTGAGTTTGGTCGCGGTATCGAAGTCCAGGCCCAGCTTTTCGCCGATGTCGACGTGGTCCTTGACCTCGAAGTCGAAGCTGCGCGGGATGCCCACCTTGCGCACTTCGACGTTGCCCGATTCGTCCGTGCCCTGAGGGGCGCTTTCGTGCGGCAGGTTCGGCACCGCTTCCATGAAGCGCGCCATTTTCGCCTGCACCTCGCCGAGGGCGACTTCGTTGGCCTTGAGCTCGTCGCCCAGGCCGGCCACTTCGGCCATCACGGCCGTGGTGTCTTCGCCTTTGCCCTTGAGCATACCGATCTGCTTCGACAGCGAGTTACGCTTGCCCTGCAGTTCCTCGGTACGCGTCTGGATCGCCTTGCGTTCCGCTTCGATGGCATTGAAGGTGGCCACGTCGAGCTGGAACTTGCGCGTCGCCAGGCGCGCTGCGACGGTGTCGATGTCTTTGCGAAGAAGTTGGATGTCAATCATGTCGGGGTGGACTTGCGTATGTCGAAAACACAATTGTACCAAGCCGACAGCCAATATTTGCGAGATTCAGCAGCAATGCGGGCAATCGCGCTGCCGGGCCTCCCGCCAGCCCTCGGGAATTAACCGTTCAGGCTGGCTTTCTCGGCGGCGCTCAGGCGCGGTGCGCTGATCACGATGGTCTGCACATGCATGTCGGCGAGGGCCGGGGTGGTCGATTGCAGGATCTCGACAGGACGCTCGTTGGCGGTAGCGAAGCTGACGGTCAGGCCCAGGGCTGCAGCGGCGAGGAACAGGGCTTCGAAGTTTTTACGGATGTTCATGGTGCTCTCCTTCAGGTCAAATGTGATTCGGTATGATTGAACTTTACCGATCGACCCTCGGAGCCGCCATCGACTTGCGATGAAGCGCAAAAAAGATGGCCCAGAATGCGGAATTCGCGGACGGAGCGTGCGATGAATGCGCGATGCGCACAGTAGCGCGCAGATGAGCCCAGCCTGCGCGCCCTACGTGCCCGGCTACCCTTCTCCGCCCGAGCGCGCCTCGTCGTCGAGGCTGCGCAGCCAGGTCAGTTTCTCGCCGATTTTCGCCTCCAGCCCGCGCGGCACGGGCTCGTACCAGCCGGGCTCCGGCATCCCGTCCGGCAGGTAGGTTTCGCCCGCCGCATACGCATGCGGTTCGTCGTGCGCGTAGCGGTATTCGTGGCCGTAGCCGAGTTCCTTCATCAGCTTGGTCGGTGCGTTGCGCAGGTGGACCGGCACCTCGCGCGACTTGTCCTTCCTCACGAAGGCCATGGCCGCGTTGAAGGCGTTGTAGCCGGCGTTGCTCTTGGCCGCCATCGCCAGGTAGATGACGGCCTGGCCCAGCGCCAGCTCGCCTTCCGGCGAGCCGAGCCGCTCGAAGGTGGTGGCGGCGTCGTTGGCCAGCTGGATGGCGCGCGGGTCGGCGATGCCGATGTCTTCCCAGGCCATGCGCACGATGCGGCGCGACAGGTACTTGGGGTCGGCGCCGCCGTCCAGCATGCGGCACAGCCAGTACAGGGCCGCGTCCGGGTTCGAGCCGCGCACCGATTTGTGCAGGGCCGAGATCTGGTCGTAGAAGTTGTCGCCGCCCTTGTCGAAACGGCGTGCGTTGAGCGTCAGCGCGTTCTCCACGAACTCGGCGGTGATGCGCTGGATGCCGGCCGTGTCGGCCGAGGTCTTGGTCTGCTCCAGCAGGTTGAGGAAGCGGCGCGCATCGCCGTCGGCATAGCCGACCAGGGTGTCGATGGCCACTTCGTCGAACGTCAGGTGCTGCAGCACGCGCTCCTGGGCGCGCTTGAGCAGCTGGCGCATCTCCTTGTCGCTCAGGGCCTTGAGCACATATACCTGGGAGCGCGACAGCAATGCCGAGTTGACCTCGAAGGATGGGTTCTCGGTTGTCGCGCCGATCAGGGTGACCAGGCCCGATTCGACGAAGGGCAGCAAGGCGTCCTGCTGCGACTTGTTGAAGCGGTGGATCTCGTCGATGAACAGGATGGTGTGCTTGCCCTGCTGGAGGTAATGCTCGGCCTGCTCGACGGCGGCGCGGATGTCCTTCACGCCGGACAGCACGGCCGACAAGGCGATGAACTCGCAGTCGAAGGCATACGCGGTGAGGCGCGCGAGCGTGGTCTTGCCGACGCCGGGCGGGCCCCACAGGATCATCGAATGCGGCTTGCCCGACTTGAACACCAGGTTCAGGGGCTTGCCTTCGCCCAGCAGGTGGCTCTGGCCGATCACTTCCCCGATGGTGCGCGGACGCAGGGCTTCAGCCAGGGGTGGCGAGGGTTCGGTCTTGAAAAGGTCATCCATGGCGGCCTCCGGCAAGGCGCGCCGCGCGGGCGGGCGTCTGGTTCATCTGTACATCGAGGTTGTCTAGGCGCCTAGTGTAGCCGATCAGTGCCGCCGCCGCGCTGACGCCACGCGGCACTCCTTATAATGACGGCTTCTCCTTCCTCTTTTCGCTCATCATGCCCGTCTTGATCATGCAGGACACCTGGCTGCGCTGGACCAAGGCCACGCGCGCCGCCGCCGAAGCGCCCGCCCGGCTTGCCGTGCCGCGCGCCCACCTGCTGCCGCAACTGAGCAACGACGGCACGCTGCGCCACGAGATCATGGCGCTGGAACAGGACGGTTTCATACCGGTGGAACGCATTCGCAGTTTCGGCGATCCCGCCTGGCACGAGGACCGTCCGCTACGGCCGGACAACGTCCGGGCGCACAGGACACGCGATGGGTTCGAGGTCAGGCTGGACCAGCCCTGGAGCGGGATGCTCACCACGCGCTGGCCGGGCCATCTGCCGGCGCCGCTGTTCACGGGACAGCTGGGCGAGGCGGTGCGGATCGACTGGAACGGACGCTTCCACGCATCGCTGGGCGGCTCGAACCGTTCCTACTTCTATGAAGAGCACACGGTCTGGGTCGCGCTGCTGGAGGCGCCCACTGACCGTGCGCTGGTCGACCTGGCGCCGCGCAAGCACATCGACTTGCGCACGCAGATCTATTGAGGTTTATTGCTTGACGACGTCCGCGCCCTGCGGGATCTCGAACTTGAACTGCTGGGCCGCCAGCTGGGGATTGCGCTGGAAGCTGGTGAACTTCAGCACCGAGGTCTGGCCGAAGCTGTCCTTCAGTTCCATCGCCACCGGCACCCCGCCCTTCAGGCCGATGCTGATCTGCTCGAAGGTGGTGTCCTTGGCCTTGGGCACGGCGTTCAGCCATTCGGCGCCGTCGCGCTCGCCCGCTTCGGACAGGGTGAAGTTCTGCTCCAGGTTGTTACTGCCGAACAGGATCGCGGCCGGCGAGGAGCCGAGCGCATTGCCCAGCTTCTTGACCGTCACCTGGTTCAGGTCCTTGTCGTAGATGTAGAGCTGGTCGCCGTCGGCCTGCAGCACCTGTTCGTAGGGCTTCTGATAGGTCCAGATGAACTTGCCGGGACGGGCGAACACGAAGCTGCCGCTCGACACCGGGGCGGCCTTGCCGCTCTTGGTCTTGCCTTGCTGCTGCTGGGTGAATTCGCCTTTGGCGGCCTTGGTGCCGGAGGCGAAGGCTTTCAGCTGGTCCAGGGCGCCGGCTTGGGCGGCGCCGGACAAGGCCAGGGTAGCGATCAGTGCGCTAATGTGAGTCGTGAATTTCATCGGCATTCCTCTTGTTGGGTCCGCCGCCGCGCGTAGCGCGCGTCGGCGGATTATTCGGCGCTGGCAGCCGGGACCAGGATGTCGCGGTTGCCGTTCGATTGCATCGGCGAGACCACGCCGCTCTGCTCCATCTGTTCCAGCAGGCGCGCGGCGCGGTTGTAGCCGATGCGCAGGTGGCGCTGCACCAGCGAGATCGATGCGCGGCGGTTCTTGAGCACCACCTGCACCGCCTGGTCGTACATGGCGTCGGACTCGCCGCCGCCCTCGCCCGCCGGCACCCCGTCGGCGCCGCCGCCTTCTTCCAGCGTGCCGCCTTCGAGAATGCCCTCAATGTAATTCGGTTCGCCCAGCGATTGAAGATGTTTTACAACTCGATGCACTTCGTCGTCGGAGACGAAGGCGCCGTGCACGCGGATCGGCAGGCCGGTACCCGGCGGCATGTAGAGCATGTCGCCCATGCCCAGCAGGGTTTCGGCGCCCATCTGGTCGAGAATGGTGCGCGAATCGATCTTCGACGACACCTGGAAGGCGATACGGGTCGGGATGTTGGCCTTGATCAGGCCGGTGATCACGTCCACCGACGGCCGCTGCGTAGCAAGAATGAGGTGGATGCCGGCCGCGCGCGCCTTCTGCGCGATACGGGCGATCAGCTCTTCCACCTTCTTGCCCACGACCATCATCAGGTCGGCCAATTCGTCGATGATGATGACGATGGTCGGCAGCTTTTCCAGCGGCTCGGGATTGTCCGGCATGATCGAGAACGGATTCGGGATGTGCTCCTCGCGCTTGGCCGCTTCCATGATCTTGCCGTTGTAGCCGGCCAGGTTACGCACGCCCAGCTTCGACATCAGCTTGTAGCGGCGCTCCATCTCGTTCACCGCCCAGTTCAGGGCGTGTCCGGCCTGGCGCATGTCGGTCACGACCGGCGCCAGCAGGTGCGGGATGCCCTCGTAGACCGACATTTCCAGCATCTTCGGGTCGATCAGGATCAGGCGCACGTCGGCCGGGTCGGACTTGTACAGCAGCGACAGGATGGTCGCGTTGATGCCCACCGATTTACCCGAGCCGGTCGTACCCGCCACCAGCAGGTGGGGCATCTTGGCCAGGTCGGCGCAGACCGGCTTGCCGGCGATGTCCTTGCCCAGCGCAACCGTCAGGGCCGAGGCGCTGTCGCCATAGACCTTCGAACCGACGATCTCGGACAGGCGCACGATCTGGCGCTTCGGATTCGGCAGCTCGAGCGCCATGTAGTTCTTGCCCGGGATGGTCTCGACCACGCGGATGGAGGTGAGCGACAGCGAACGCGCCAGGTCGCGCGCCAGGTTGACGATCTGGCTGCCCTTGACGCCGGTAGCCGGCTCGATCTCGTAGCGGGTGACGACCGGACCCGGATAGGCGGCCACCACCTTGGCTTCGACGCCGAAGTCGGACAGCTTCTTCTCGATCAGGCGGCTGGTGAACTCCAGGGTCTCGACGGCCACGGTTTCCTGGGCCGGCGGGGCTTCGTCCAGCAGCGCCAGCGGCGGCAGGGGCGAGTCGCCCGCCAGTTCGTGGAACAGCGGTGTCTGCATTTCCTTCTGGGCGCGCTCGGACTTGGGCACGCTGACCATTTGCGGCTCGATCTTGATGCTCGGCGCCGCGGCCTGGGCGCTCGGCAACGGCTGGGCAGCCGGCACCGGGGCCGGCGCCGCAGCGGGTGCGGCGCTCGCAGCGGGCGCGGGGGGCGGCAGCGAATCGAAAGTCGGCTCGGCCTTGACCACGGCGATCGGCGCGTTCGAATGCTTCTCGGTGAACTTGGCGCGCTCATGTACCACCACTTCGTCGCGCTTGACGGCGGCGGCTTCGCCCTGCCTGCGGTCTTCGCGGTCTTCGTAGCGCAGGCGGAACCAATCCACGGCGCGCTCGACAGTCTCGCCGATGCGCTCGGCCACGGCCAGCCAGGATACCTGGAAGAACAGCGAAAAGCCCAGGCCGAACAGCAGCAGCAGGAGCAAGGTGGCGCCGGTGAAGCCGAAAGTCACGTGGGCGCTGTGGCCGATCAGCTGGCCGAGCACGCCGCCGGGCGCGCGCGGCAATTCGACGTCCCAGGACCACATGCGCAGGTATTCCAGGCCCAGGCTGCCGGCGAACATCAGCGCAAAGCCGATCCAGCGCACGTACAGCTCGCCGTGGTGCTCGGGCTCGTCGGACACGGTGCCCAGCTTGTCTGTCAGGCGGCGCCAGCCCTGCCATACCTGGCGCAGGAAGATCACGCCCCACCACCAGGCGGAGAAACCGAAGATGAACAGCAGCAGGTCGGACAGCCAGGCGCCGGCGCGGCCGCCCAGGTTGGCGATCTTGGGGACGACGTTGGCGTGCGACCAGCCGGGGTCGGCCTTATTATAACTTAACAAAATGAGCACGAAATACAGGAAGGCCACCGCGCCGGCGATCCAGCGCGCTTCCGACAGCAGGCGCGAAAGGCGGCCTGGCAGCGGCCGGCGAGCGGCGCCCTGGGTACGGGTGTAACCTGAAGTGCTGGCAGTTGAATTCTTGCTCATGCTGGGGTACTGCGGAAGTGTTCGCTAAGGACGATCCAGCCATTTTAAAGGATATATGGTCGCGTTGGACCACGATTCATGCTTACGTGCATCATCGTCTATAATCCCGCCTGCTCTCGCCGGACCTCGCGGGCCTTGATTCTGCCCCGGCCGTCCCCAATTTCCGTCTGTCTATATATTAGGAAGTGCCGCCATGACTACTACCAAACACGCCAAAGTCCTGATTCTCGGTTCCGGTCCCGCCGGCTACAGTGCTGCCGTGTACGCAGCCCGCGCGAACCTGAAGCCGATGCTGGTGACTGGCGTCGAGCAAGGCGGCCAACTGATGACGACCACCGACGTGGAAAACTGGCCGGGCGACCCGATGGGCGTGCAGGGCCCGGAACTGATGCAGCGCCTGCTGCAGCACGCCGAGCGCTTCAGCACCGAGATCGTGTTCGACCATATCCACACGACTTTCCTGAATGAAAAGCCGATCCGCCTGAAGGGCGACGCCCACGAATACACCTGCGACGCCCTGATCATCGCCACCGGCGCCTCGGCCCAGTACCTGGGCCTGGAATCGGAACAGGCCTTCATGGGCCGAGGCGTGTCGGCCTGCGCCACCTGCGACGGCTTCTTCTACCGCAACCAGGAAGTGGCGGTGATTGGCGGCGGCAACACCGCGGTCGAGGAAGCCCTGTACCTGTCGAACATCGCCTCCAAGGTCACCCTGATCCACCGCCGCGACAAATTCCGCGCCGAGCCGATCCTGGTCGACCGCCTGCTGCACAAGGTCGAGGAAGGCAAAGTGGTGTTGGAATATAACCACACCCTGGACGAAGTCCTGGGCAACGAAGGCGGCGTGACCGGCCTGCGCATCAAGTCGACCACCGACGGCGCGACCAAGGACCTGACCGTGCACGGCCTGTTCGTGGCGATCGGCCACAAGCCGAACACCGGGATCTTCGAAGGCCAGCTCGAAATGAAGGACGGCTATATCAAGACCCAGTCCGGCACCGAAGGCATGGCCACCGCGACCAGCGTCCCGGGCGTGTTCGCCGCCGGCGACGTGCAGGATCACATCTATCGTCAAGCGATCACCAGCGCCGGCACCGGCTGCATGGCTGCGCTCGACGCCCAGCGCTACCTGGAAGCGCTGGAGGGCTGACAAGGAACAGCGATGGCGGGCATGAAGGATTTCTCCGAACTCAAGGGCTTGCGCGACAAGCTCAAGGAAGACGAGCGCCTGCGCGCCATCGAGAAGGCCGAGCGCGAGAAGCGGGAGCGCATCGCGCGCGAGCGCGCTGTGGAATTCCGCAGCGCGATGCAGGACGTCAAGAAGATGCCCGAGTCGAACCGCTACGTGCACCGCCCGGTGTACGTAGCGCCCAACAAGGCCGCCCAGTCCGCCAGGCCCCTCACTCCCGAGGAGGAAACCGAGGCGGTGCTGCGCGAATCGCTGTCGGACCAGTTCGACGTCGAAGGCCTGCTGGACGAAGACCCCACCCTCAGCTACGCCCAGGACGGCGTCGGCCCGGACGTGGTGCGCAAACTGCGCAAGCGCCACTGGCCGGTGCAGGACGAGCTCGACCTGCACGGCATGAACCGCGACGAAGCGCGCGATGCGCTCACCGATTTCCTCCACCGCGCCAACAAGCGCGGCGTGCGCTGCGTGCGCGTCATCCACGGCATCGGCTATGGCTCGCCCAAGGGCGAACCGGTGCTGCGCGGCATCGTGCACAGCTGGCTGGTACAGAAGAGCGAAGTGATCGCCTTCTGCGTCGCCGGCAAGACCGACGGCGGCCACGGGGCGCTGATCGTGCTGCTGCGGCCTGCCCTCGACTATTGAACGTCGCCACGCCCTGTTGACAAGAAGGCGTGTCTTTCTTGTTACATACTTTCCTCTCAATGTTGCAATTCGCACCCGGAATCCTCTGTGAGCGTTAGAATGCGCACGAACCCGTGCATATGCGCGCGCCTATGCTTGACACTTCACTGAGAGGAAGGACGATTGAAGGCAATGCAAGCAGTCCCGATGGAGCATGGACGCCAGGTCGATCTCCTGTCGTGCGCGGATGAACCAATCCACCTGCCGGGCTCGATCCAGCCCCATGGCGCCCTGCTCTTCTTCCATTCGGATGGACGGCTCGAAGGCTGGAGCGCCAACGCGGCGGCCCTGCTGGGCTTCGACCCTGCCCTGGGCGCGTTCTACGATGACTTGCCCTTGCCCGATGCCGCACAGGAACTGATCGCGCTGTGCATGACGCCGCGCGACGAGGCCGATACATCGCCCGCCGTGACCTCCCTGACGATCAACGACGCGGATGTCGATTGCGTGGTGCATTGCGCGAACGGCCGCATCGTGGCCGAGTTCGAGCTGCGCGAGACCCCGGCCGAGGAAGTGGTGCTGTTCGCCGTCAAGGCGCACGGCTCGATCGACCGCCTGCGCCGCCAGAAGACCATCGATGGCCTGCTCGACGCGGCCGTGCGCCAGGTGCGCGACTTCACCGGCTTCGACCGCGTGATGGCCTATCGTTTCCGCCCAGACGACAGCGGCGACGTGGTCGCCGAAGCGCGCCGCGAGGACCTGACGCCCTACTTGCACCAGCGTTATCCGGCCACGGACATCCCGGCCCAGGCGCGCCGCCTGTACATGCTCAACACCCTGCGCATGATCGCGGACGTCGACTACAACGCCGTGCCGCTGCTGGGCGAACCGGGGGCCGCGCCGCTGGACATGAGCTTCGCGGTGCTGCGCAGCGTGTCGCCGGTGCACGTCGAATACCTGAAGAACATGGGCGTGGGCGCCTCGATGAGCGTGTCCATCGTTATCAATGGCCGCCTGTGGGGCCTGATCGCCTGCCACCACATGTCGCGCAAGCTCGTACCCTACGCCATCCGGATGGCGGCCGACGTGCTGGCCCAGGTGATCGCCTCGACCATCCACAGCATCGAAGCCAGGCAGGACGCCGACCTGGTCGAACAGGCGGCCGTCATGCGCTCCAGCCTGGTCGAGTCGCTGCTGCTGGACGAAGATCCGCTCGACACGCTGGCGCGCCACGCGCAGGCGCTGGTCACGTCCTCGCATGCCCAGGCCATGATCGCCGCCGTCGACGGCCGCATCCTCAGCCATGGCGAACTGCCGCCTGGCCTCGCGGAGGCGGTGATCGCCTCGCTGCCGGCCGAACCGCAGGACATCGTGGTGCGCGAAGGCCTGGCCGACTGGCCCGAAGAACTGCGCGAGCGCCTGGGCAAGTGGGTCGGCATGCTGGCCCTGCCCTACGACCCGGCCGCCAACGGCTGGTGCGTGCTGCTGCGCGTCGAGGAAATCGAACAGGTGGCATGGGGCGGCCGCCCCGAGAAGACGGTGCAGGTCGGCCCGCTGGGTGCGCGCCTGACGCCGCGCGGCTCCTTTGACGCCTGGTACGAGACTGTGCGCGGCAAGGCCCATCCCTGGGAAGCGACAGTGCTGTCCAATGCCCGCCTGACCCTGGCGGAACTGATGCGCGCCGCGAACTCGCGCCGCGCCCAGCACGAGGCCACGCGCGCCCAGCTGCTCGCGATGCTGGGCCACGACTTGCGCGACCCGCTCCATTCGATCAACATGGCCGGCATGGTGCTGGAGCGCGGGAACAACCAGCAGGGCCTGGGCAAGCGCATCCAGTCCTCGACCAACCGCATGCAGCGCATGATCGGCCAGGTGCTGGACATGAGCCGACTCGACCGCGGCATGGACCTCGGCGTGGCGCTCGACGCGCTCGAGCTGTCGGACCTGGTGAAGGACCTGATCGACGAGGCGCGGCTGGCCTATCCCACCATCGTCTTCGACCTGGTGTGCGACGAGCGCGCCACGGTCAAGGCGGACAAGGGACGCCTGGGCCAGGTGCTGTCCAACCTCCTGAGCAATGCACGCCACCATGGCGAGCCTGGGCAGCCGATCCGCGTCTGCCTCACCCGGCAGGAGGGGATGGCGGTGCTGGAGGTGTCGAACCGCGGGACGCCGATTCCGGAGGACGTCGCGGCCAACCTGTTCAATCCCTTCAAGCGCGGCTCGCTGAACAACCCGCGCAACCGCACCGGCCTTGGGCTCGGTCTCTACATCGCCCAGCAAATCGTGCGCGAGCACCAGGGCGAGATCGCCTATCGTTTCGAGAACGGGCACGTGGTCTTCACGGTGCGGCTCCCGCTGGCGTCCTAGACGGCTTACCAGAATGCCAAGTGGCGTGGTAGTCTAGCAAGGTCACTGGCTACCCGCACCTGCATGACCCTCATCAAGTTCATCGAAATCATGGCGATCCTGGTCGGCGCCTTCTCGGGCTTCATCGAAGCGCGGCGCAAGCGCATGGACCTGGTCGGGGTATTCACGGTCGCCTTCATCACCGCCTTCGGCGGCGGCACCCTGCGCGACATCCTGCTCGACAAGCGGCCGCTGTTCTGGGTGACGCACCAGGAGTACGCGATCTTGATCTTCGTGCTGGCGCTGGTGGCCTCGCCCCTGATCCGCACGCTGCGCCAGATCGTGTCGGAGCGCCTGATCGTGATCGCCGACGCGGTGGGACTGGGATTGTTCTCGATCGCGGGCGTATCGGCGGCGCTCGATGCCGGCATGCCGATCTTCATCGCCTCGATGATGGGGGTGATTACGGGGATCTTCGGCGGCGTGCTGCGCGATATCGTCTGCAACGAAGTGCCGATGGTGTTCCGGGACGGGAAGCCCTATGCGATTTGCGCCTTCCTGGGGAACTGGCTGTTCCTCCTGATGCGCAAGTACGATGCGCCGCACGACTTCGCCCTGTGGTCGAGCGCCCTGTTCATCAGCAGCCTGCGCTTGCTGAGCTGGCGCTTCGACATGCGGATGGGCCGCTAAGCCGTCGTCCCGGCGGAGGCCGGGACCCAGGTTCCACCGTCGATCAGACCGCGTCCGCGCCCGTCTCGCCCGTACGAATACGGATCACCTGCTCCACGTTCTGTACAAAGATCTTGCCATCGCCGATCTTCCCCGTGCGCGCAGCCTTGATGATCGCATCCACCACCTGATCCGCCATCGAATCGTCCACCACGACTTCTATCTTCACCTTCGGCAGGAAGTCCACCACATACTCCGCGCCGCGATACAGCTCGGTATGGCCCTTCTGGCGGCCGAAGCCCTTCACTTCGGTCACGGTCAGGCCGGTCACGTTCACCTCGGCCAGCGCCTCGCGCACTTCGTCGAGCTTGAACGGCTTGATCACGCAGGTAATTTGTTTCATCTCTATCGTCCTTTTTATTTTAGGTTAGTCAGGAATATTCGCCAGGTCGTCCAGCCACACGGTGGCCTCGGAATCGGACGGCGCGCGCCAGTCGCCGCGCGGCGACAGCGAGCCGCCATTGCCGACCTTCGGGCCGTTCGGCACGCAGGAACGCTTGAACTGGCTGGTCTTGAAGAAGCGGTACAGGAAGATCGACAGGTTGCGCTTGATGGCCGCGAGTTCGTACTCGTTGCGCACGCCATCCGGATCCGGCCACTTGCCCTGCTCGCGCTTGTGCCACGCGCAGTAGGAGAGGAAAGCGACCTTGCTCGGCTTGAAGCCGAAGCGCAGCGTGTAATAGAGGTTGAAGTCCTGCAGCTCGTAGGGGCCGATCACATCCTGCGTGCTCTGGGCCGGCTTGCTATCGCTTGCCCCGCCCGGGACCAGCTCGGGGCTGATCTCGGTATTCAGGATATTCAGCAGCACGTCCTTGCCGCCATCGACCACGGCGCCGGTCTCGGCCACCCAGCGCACCAGGTAGGAGATCAGGGTCTTGGGCACGCTCGCGTTGACGTTGTAGTGCGACATGTGGTCGCCCACGCCATAGGTGCACCAGCCCAGCGCCAGCTCCGACAGGTCGCCGGTGCCGATCACGATCGCGTTATGGAAGTTCGCCAGGCGGAACAGGTGGTTGGTGCGCTCGCCCGCCTGCACGTTCTCGAAGGTGATGTCGTACTTCGCCTCGCCCTCGGCATACGGGTGACCGAGGTCCTTCAGCATCTGGATGCAGCTCGGACGGATGTCGATCTCCTGGGCGCTGCAGCCCACCGCCTGCATCAGGTCGCGCGCCTGCTTGAGGGTGCGCTCGCTGGTGGCGAAGCCCGGCATGGTATAGGCCAGGATATTCGTGCGCGGCAGGCCCAGGCGGTCCATGGTCTTGGCGCAGACTAGCAGCGCGTGGGTCGAATCCAGGCCGCCGGAGACGCCGATCACGACCTTCTTGATGCCGCTCGAGGACAGGCGCTGGATCAGGGCCTGGACCTGGATGTTGTAGACCTCGGTGCAGCGCTCGTCGCGGCGCGCCTGGTCGGCCGGCACGTAGGGGAAGCGCTCCACGTTGCGGTTCAGGGGCAGCACGCCCTGCAGCGGCAGGTCGAGATGGAAGGGAATCACGCGGAAAGCCGAGACGTCGGCCGCATGGCGGCGCACCGACTGCGCGAAGGTGGTCGCGTGCATGCGCTCGTTCGACAGGCGCTCCAGGTCGACGTCGGCGAAGATGACATGCGACTCGTCGCTGAAGCGTTCCGACTCGGCCAGCAGATCGCCCTTTTCGTAGATCAGCGACTGGCCGTCCCAGGCCATGTCGGTGGTCGATTCGCCCCGTCCGGCCGAGGTGTACAGGTAGGCCGCCAGGCAGCGCGCCGACTGCTGGGATACCAGCTGGTGGCGGTAGCCGCTCTTGCCCACCACGACGTTGGAGGCCGACAGGTTGACCAGCACCGTGGCGCCGGCCATGGCCGCGAAGGACGACGGCGGCACCGGCACCCAGACGTCTTCGCAGATCTCGACGTGGAAACGCAGCAGCGGCAGGTTCTCGACCTCGAACAGCTGGTTGGGGCCGAAGGGCACGATCTCGCCGAACAGCTCGATCTGGTCCACGGCGGCGCAATCCGCCGGCGTGAACTGCCGGGATTCGTAAAACTCGCCATAATTAGGCAGGAAGCTCTTTGGCACCACGCCCAGCACCCGGCCATTGGCCACCACGGCGGCGCAATTGAAGAGCATGTGGTTGACCCGCAGCGGCAGGCCGACGACCAGCGCCAGCGGCATCGAGCGCGAGGCTTCGACGATATTGGCCAGGCCGTCCAGGCAGGCGTCGAGCAGCGCTCGCTGGTGGAACAGGTCGTCGCAGCTGTAGGCGGACAGGCCCAGTTCCGGGAAGGCCACCAGCGCGGCGCCCTGCTCCGCGGCCTGGCGCGCAAGAAGGATGGTCTGCTCGACGTTGTACGCGGGGTCGGCGATCCGGCAGCGCGGGATGGCTACCGCGACGCGGGCGAAGTGGTGCGAGTAGAGGTTGAAGAATGGGCTGTTCATGGTAAGGCCGTTCTCTTCTTCTTTGGTGGAAGACATTTTAGGAAGCAATTTTGAATTATCGCACGCATATCGTTTCTTCTCTGTCCGACGTCGGCCAAGCGGAATGGGACGCCCTGGTACGAGTACAGGAGCAGCCCAACCCCTTCCTATCCTACGCCTTCCTTCACGCCCTGCACGAGTCGGGCAGCGCCGCGCCGGAGACGGGCTGGCAGCCGCAATACATCGTGCTGTACGAAGGTGAAACCCTGGCCGCCGCCCTGCCCCTGTACGTCAAGGGCCACTCCTACGGCGAGTACGTGTTCGACTGGGCCTGGGCCGACGCCTACCAGCGCCATGGGCTCGACTATTATCCGAAGCTGCTGTCGGCCATCCCCTTCACGCCGGTGAGCGGCCCGCGCCTGCTGGCGCGCGACGCGAAGGCGCGCACGGCCCTGGTCGAGGTGCTCAAGGCCACCCAGTCGGCCAGCGAGGTGTCGTCCACGCATATCCTGTTTCCACCCGGGGAAGAGGCGCGCCAGCTGGAAGACGCCGGCTTCATGCTGCGCAGCGGGGTGCAGTTCCACTGGCTGAACCAGGGCTACGCCAGCTTCGAGGACTTCCTGGCCACGCTCGAACACAAGAAGCGCAAGAACATCCGCGCCGAACGGCGCAAGGTGCGCGAAGCGGGCGTCACGCTGCGCCGCGTGCGCGGGCGCGATGCGCAAGACGCGGACTGGGTGCTGTTCAACCGCTGCTACCGCAACACCTACAAGGCGCACTATTCGACGCCCTACCTGAACCTGGACTTCTTCCGGCGCATCGGCGCGGCCATGCCGGACAACATCCTGCTCGTGATCGCGGAGCGCGAGGGCCAACCGGTGGCGGCCTCGCTCGTCATCCACGACGAGACCACCCTGTACGGGCGCTACTGGGGCGAGCTGGAACACGTGCCTTGCCTGCACTTCGAGGCGTCCTACTACCAGCCGCTGGAATTCTGCATCGAGCAGAAGATCGCCGTGTTCGAAGGCGGCGCCCAGGGCGAGCACAAAATGGCGCGCGGCTTCCTCCCTACCAAGACCTGGTCGGCGCACTGGCTGGCCCATCCCTCCTTCGCCGACGCGGTCCAGCGCTTCCTGGAACGTGAAAGCGGCGGCATCGACGAGTACATGGACGAGCTGAACGAGCGCACGCCCTTCCGTTGACCATGCGTGGGGACGATAAAAAAGCCGGGCCCGTACGATGACGGGCCCGGCTTGTCGCTTGGCTGCTCGGCGGGATTACTTCCAGCCGCCGGCGTTCGCGCTATAGACTTCTTTCCACGGCTGGGAAACCTGCTCCTGCTTGAGCATGATCTGCTTGGCGCGGGCGCGCGCGGCCGCCATCAGCGTTGCTTTGACTGCATGGATAAACTTGTTCACGTTCGGCTCCTTGGACAACGATACTACCGTTATATAGGCGTCGACGATGAATTTCCAATTCCGAGTGGCAATACCAGATATTCTTTTGATGAATGTTAGTCCGCATGGCGATTCAGCCAGGAGCGTACGCCATCCAGCGAACGGAACTCCGACACCGAGCGGCAGGCGATGTGCGGGTGGCGCGCCTGCAACATGCGCGACAGGGCCGCGCCCGGCCCCAGCTCCAGCGCCACGCTCGCGCCGAATTCCGAACACGCATCCATGCAGTCTTTCCAGCGAATCGGCTCGGCGAGCTGGCGCGCCAGGTGCGATGCCGCCACCTGTGGCTGTTCGATCAACTCGGCGCTGATCCCCGAGACCACCGGCATGGCCGGCATGCGCCACTTCTGCCCGGCCAGCAGCACCTGGAAGGGCGCGACGGCGTCCCGCATGAAAGGCGTGTGCGACGCGATCTCGACCGAGAGCATGGTGGCGTGCGCCCCCGAAGCCAGGGCCCGGATCGCGAGCGCGTCGCTGCGGTCAGCGGGGCCTCCCGCGACGAAACTGTCCTCGCCCGTGACGATGGCGACGTGGAAGCCGAAAGGCTGGAGCATGTCCTCGGCGTGGCTGACGGTGAGCCCGGAGAGCGCGACCATCGTCTGGGCCGGGCCGCCCGCGCGGCAGGCGTCCATCAGCCGGGCGCGCTCGCCTGCCAGCAGGACGGCGTCGCGCGGATCGAGCGCTCCGGCGACGCCAAGGGCGGCCAGCTCCCCGATGCTGTAGCCCGCCACCAGGGACGGCGGCGGGACGGTGTCCCCGAGCGCCGTCCAGGTGGCGAGCGTCGCCGCCACGATGGCCGGCTGGGCGACGCGGTTCGTGAACAGCGTGGCATCCTCGTCCAGCCCGGCGTCGGCCAGCCAGCCGTCCAGCAAGGCACTCGCACGCGGATCGCTGCGCGCCATGTCATACATGGCGGGCGATTGAAAACCCTGGCCGGGGCACAGGAGGACGAGCCGCGCAGCCATCTCAGACCTCTCCTCCGCAGGCGCCATGCACCAGGCAGGCCGCCGCCAGCAGGTCGGCCGCGCCGCCCGGCGACAGGCGCGCCGCGACGAAGGCACGGTGGCTGACCAGCGCGGTCGCCTGCCAGCCGATGGCCGCCGTGGCGCCCGCGGCGGGCCCCGCGCGCGGGGGGGGGGGGGACGGGGGGG
>NZ_JAGKSG010000042.1:0-39583 GCF_018119385.1 Massilia sp. AB1
CCCCCCCCCCCCCCCCACCGGGGGGGGGGGCCCCCCCCCCCCGGGGGGGGGGGGGGGCGGGCCCCCCCCCGGAACCCAAGTTGTTCAGCATACCGAAACGCCTATTCCCTCAGAAAATGCCAGCCTCAACGGGACGCTCCCCCGCCTCCTCGTCCTTCGCCGCCGCCGGCTGCATGAGCACCGTCAGCACCTGCGGATACGCATACCCCGCCCCCGAATGCTTGTCCACGAAATACCCCAGCCCCGCACTGATCACGACATTGCCCATCAGGCTGGTCGTATCGGCCCGTGACTGCACGACCTCGGCCGCACTCCCCTTGCCTTCCTTCTTGCAGCTGACGGTGAGCGGTTTCGAACTCCGCATCACGGTCACCCGCCCTGGCGCGATGACATACCAGCGCCCCATGTCGTTGCTCAACAGGCAGCCGACACCGGCGACTTCGCGATGGTCGAGGATGGTATGCAGCTCGAGCTGCTGCAGGGGAGACTCGGACAGGGTCGCGCAGCCGCCCAGCAGGGCGAATGCGGCGGCGGCGGCGATGGTGGCCGGGCGGAGATGGTCGAACATGGTGGTTTGCCTCATTCCCCCTTAACGGCAGAATGACGCGCAAACTGTAGTCCCGCCGCGATCAAGGCGCGATCGGGCGAAACGGGTCAGGCGAGCGGCGCGAAGCGCGGCACCGCCGCGCCGTCGACCTCGACGGTCTCGAAGAACGCCGCCCTGGGACGCACCCACACCTGCCCGTCCTGGCCGCGATAGACCATGACGGGGGTGTGATCCGCTTCCAGCACGGCCTCCGTGACCAGCTCGTAGATGCCGCCCTTGTAGTGGCGGTAGCGCATCAGGCCTTTTCTGCCAGCGCCTTCTGCTTCTTCTTCAGGCCCTGGATGACCTTCAGCACGCCTTCCATGCCGGCGGCTTCGTCGAGCTCGCTGAAGGCGTCCAGCACTTCGTTCAGCACGCGGTTGCGCACTGCCGCCTCGTCCTGGCCGATCGCGATCGGCTTCGACTCCGGCGCGGCCGGGGCGAACTTCGACGGGGTCTCGGCAGCCGCCTTGGCGCCATGCGCCAGTGCAGCCTGCCAGATCACCCAGCGGCGTTGGGTTTCATAAACGAGGTATTCCTCGGGCTTGTCTTCCCGGCGGCGAACGATGTGGCCTTCGCGCTGGGCCCATGCTTCAAAAGCATTGCGCATTTCAGTCCTTTTCAAATCTGCGTTCGGGTTAATCACTATCGAAATGTCTTCCAAATAGCACCACCGCACCACTACGGCACGACTGCTGCCGCGCACAAGCTTGGCAGCCGAACACGCTTCTTACAATCTACAAATGGTACAACTTAAGTTGCCCTAACGCAACTTATTTATTCCCATGTTGCAACATCGTTAAATGCTACATTTTCCTTTTAGCGTTTAACGAACGTCTTTATATCCCGAACCTCCCGAAGAAGCAACTTCTTTTATTATTCTATTAATTTATTGCTTTCCGGTGTGTTGTATTTTGCATAATATTACTGAAAAACCATATATATTACACATGCTGCATAAGTAAGGGACTGCCTTCTTGCCCCTGTGCAGCCCGCTAGTATAACGCCCTGCCGGATCGGCTGCGTTCAATCGTCCATTCTCCAGTGTGACAGCCGGATGTCCGGCCAATCACCCGACTGCCTACTAAGCATATAGCGTGCCTTAAAAACAACTTCCACCAAAACAAAGGCTTAGCGTATCCCACGACAAGGAGTGGTGCTCCCGTGTAAGAAAATTCGACATCCGGTCACCGCACGCCTGTTCTTTCCTGTTGTCGAACCCGCCGCCCACGGCCCGGCATCGGCAGCGTATACTCTCGGCTTCCGCTGTGCAGAGTGATTGCACGAGGCTCCAACCCACCATAGAACACATTTGATGAAAATCGCCACCTGGAACGTCAACTCCCTGAAAGTCCGCCTGCCTCACCTGCTGCAATGGCTGCAAGCCAACCCGGTCGACGTCCTCTGCATCCAGGAGACAAAACTCACGGACGACAAGTTCCCGCTGGCCGAGATCAACGAAGCCGGCTACCAGGTGGCCTACACGGGCCAGAAGACCTACAACGGCGTGGCCATCCTCTCGAAGCTGCCGATCGAGGACGTGGTGAAGAACAATCCGCGCTTCGAGGACGAGCAGCAGCGCCTGCTGGCCGCCACCATAGGCGGCGTGCGCTTCATCTGCGCCTATGTGCCGAACGGCCAGGAAGTCGGTTCGGACAAGTATGTCTACAAGCTGGCGTGGTTCAAGGCGCTGCAGGAATGGGTGGCGGCCGAGATGCGCGCCCACGAGCAGTTCGCGATCCTGGGCGACTACAACATCGCACCGGACGCGCGCGACGTGCACGACCCGGCCGAGTGGGAAGGCCGCATCCACTTCTCCCTGCCGGAACGGGGCGCGCTGCAGGAACTGATGGGTTTGGGATTGTCGGACGCCTTCCGCCTGTTCGAGCAGCCGGAAAAGCAGTACAGCTGGTGGGACTACCGCCAGCTGGCCTTCCGCCGCAACCGCGGACTGCGCATCGACCACATCCTGCTGTCGGAAAAGCTGGCCAGGCGCTGCACCGCCTGCGTCATCGACCGCGAACCGCGCAAGTGGGAGCAGCCGTCGGACCACACGCCGGTGGTCGCGACGATCGGGGATTGATGGACTGTTGAATCAGCCGACCAGGAAGGCCCCCACCTGGCCGGCCGGCAGCGGCCGCGCGAACAGGTAGCCCTGGGCGAACTGGCAGCCGAAGGAGCGCAGCAGCGCATACTGCGACTCCGTCTCCACGCCCTCCGCCACCACCGACAGCTGCAGGCTGTTCGCCAGCGCCATCACCGCCGCCACGATGGCGCGGTCTTCGGCGCTCGCATCGAGCTCGCGCACGAAGGCGCGGTCGATCTTGATCTTCCTGACCGGGAAGCGCTTCAGGTAGGCCAGGCTCGAATAGCCGGTGCCGAAGTCGTCGATGGACAGCGACATGCCCATCGCGTTGATCTGGCGTAGGATCTCCAGGGTCTGGCCGCCATGCTGCATCAGGGCGGTCTCGGTGATCTCCAGCTCCACCAGGCGCGGATCGATGCCGGTATCGCCGACGATGCGCCGGATCGCCTCCACCAGCCCGTGATGCATGAACTGGCGCGCCGACAGGTTGATCGCCAGCGGCACCACGTCGAGCCCCTCGCGCTCCCACTGCATCAGCTGGGCGCAGGCGCTGCGGATCACCCACTCGCCCACCGGCACGATCATGCCGCTCTCTTCCAGGATGGGAATGAATTCGTCCGGACCCACCAGGGCCTGGCCGTCCCGGCGCCAGCGCAGCAGCACTTCCAGCGCGTGCGGACGGCGCGTGGCCGCGCACATGATGGGCTGGTAGTGCAGCTCGAACTCCTCGCGCACCAAGGCGCCGCGCAGGCTCGATTCCAGCTCGAAGTGGCGCGCCGCGGCCTGGTTCATGCGCTGGGTGAAGAACTGGTAGTTGTTGCGGCCCGCGCCCTTGGCGTGGTACATCGCCGCGTCCGCGTGGCGCATCAGGGTCTCGACATCGCTGCCGTCGTCCGGATACACGCAGATGCCGATCGAGGGCGAGATATGCAGGCTGCGCCCCTCGAAGGGGAAAGGCGATGACAGTGCCTCGATGATCTTGTCACCCACCAGGCGGCACTCCTCGCCTTCCGCGATCTCCGGCAGCAGCACCACGAATTCGTCGCCGCCCAGGCGGGCCACGGTGTCGCTCGCGCGGACGGCCACCACCAGGCGCTTGGCGACCTCGCGCAGCAGGTGGTCGCCGGTCAGGTGGCCGAGCGAATCGTTGATGTTCTTGAAGCGGTCCAGGTCGATGAACATCAGGGCCAGCTTGCGCCCCGTGCGCTGGGCGCCGCGGATCGTGCAATCGAGCCGGTCCGACAGCAGCGCGCGGTTGGGCAGCCCGGTCAGGCTGTCGTGATAGGCCATGTGGTGCACGCGCGCCTCGGCCTGGCGCCGCTCCACGATCTCTTCCTGCAGCAGCGCGTTGGCGCCCGCCAGTTCGGCGGTGCGCTCGGCCACGCGCACTTCGAGCTCGTCGCGCGCGCGCCGGATGGCGTCGGCCGCCTCGCGCTGGGCGGTGACGTCGTCGACCAGCCACACGCTGCGCCCGCGCCGCTGCGAGGCGTCGAAGGGCCGGCCGGACAGGCGCGCCCAGAAGCGGCTGCCGTCGCGCCGCACCAGCTGGTGCTCGGCCATGTGCACGCGGCCGGCCGCGAAATCGGGCGCCGCCAGCGTGCGCGCCGCCTGCCAGCTGGCGTCGTCCGGATACAGGGCGCGCACGGTCTGGCCGTCCACCTCCCCCGCCGCCGCGCCGAACAGTTCTTCCATCTTGCGGTTGCAATGCAGGGTGCGGCCGTTCTCGACCACCGCGATGCCCAGCACCGCGTTGTCGAGGATGGCGCGGTTTTCCATCAGGGCGTCGCGCAGCGACTGCTCGTCCTGCTTTTCGCGGGTGCGGTCTTCCAGCATCCAGATCGTGCCCTGGTCCGGATCGTGGTGGTTGACCTGGTAGCCGATCAGCTGCACCCAGATCGGCGCGCCGTCCTTGCGCACCATGGTGGTCTCGGCGCGGAAGGAGCGGCCGGCGGCCAGCGGCGGATAGGCGCGTTCGCCCATTTCAAGGAAGGCTTCCTCGTCCGGGTACAGCAGGCGGGTCGCCTGGCCGAGAGCTTCGGCCTCGGTATAGCCGAACATGACTGTGAAGGCCGGATTGCAGCGGCGGATCACGCGGTCGCGGGTGAACATGATGCCGACCGAGGCATTGCTCATGATCGCCTGGACTTCCTTCATGGCCTGGCGCGACCCGGTGACGTCTTCGACGATCCAGATCGTGCCCGCCTCGCGGATACGCGGATCCACCGCCCTGCCGCGCAGGCGCGCCCAGAACAGGCTGCCGTCTCGGCGGCGGAAAGGCTGCTCGCTGCGTTCGAACAGCTGGCCGGCGGCCAGCACCGTGTAGGCTTCGGCGGTCAGCTCCTGGTAGGCATCCGTCGAGGCGAACAGCTGCACCGGCTTCAGGGCCAGCAGCTCCTCCTGGCTGTAGCCGAGCATCTCGCAGATGCGCGGGTTGAAGGACTTGATCTGCCCGGGGAGCGTGAACACGATCCCGACCGGCGCATTCTCAAGGATGGCGCGCTGCTCGAGGACCAGGTGGCACAGGTCGGCCGCCTCCTGGGAAGGCTGCTCATGCGCGCAAGGGTTCGCTTTGCCGGCGAACGAATCGGGGGTCGGAAATCGGTCCATCAATGCTTGCTGGTGGGTCCGTTGGTCGGAATTGTTGCAACCTGGCAATCATAAACCAGAAATGCTGCCAACTCTACAACCATAAAGCGACAAAGGGGAAGCACCTACGTGCTTCCCCTGACGGAGGTGTTGCGATTTAGAAACTGTCGCCGGGAACCCGCACCCAGCCTTCCATCAGCACGCGTGCGCTGCGGCTCATGATGGCCTTGCTGACGCTCCACTGGCCATTGGCCTCGACCGCCTCGGCGCCGACGCGCAGGGTGCCCGACGGATGACCGAAGCGCACCGCGTTGCGGGTGCCGCCGCCGGCCGCCAGGTTGACCAGGGTGCCGGGAATGGCGGCCGCGGTGCCGATGGCGACGGCCGCGGTGCCCATCATGGCGTGGTGCAGCTTGCCCATCGAGAGCGCGCGCACCAGTAGGTCGATGTCGCCCGCCGCCACCTGCTTGCCGCTGGACGCGACGTAGTCGGCCGGCTTGGCCACGAAGGCGATCTTGGGCGTGTGCTGGCGCTTGGCGGCGTCCTCGATGCTCCCGATCAGGCCCATGCGCAGCGCGCCGTGGGCGCGGATGGTCTCGAACATCGCCAGCGCGCGCGGGTCGCCGTTGATGGCTTCCTGCAGTTCCGTGCCGGTGTAGCCGATGGCGTCCGCGTTGACGAAGATGGTCGGGATGCCGGCGTTGATCATGGTGGCCTTGAGCGTGCCGACGCCGGGCACTTCCAGCTCGTCGACCAGGTTCCCGGTCGGGAACATGGCGCCGCCGGCGCCCTCTTCTTCCGCCGCCGGGTCCATGAACTCCAGCTGCACTTCGGCGGCCGGGAAGGTCACGCCGTCGAGTTCGAAGTCGCCGGTCTCCTGGACCTGGCCGCCCGTCATCGGGACGTGGGCGACGATGGTCTTGGCGATGTTGGCCTGCCAGATGCGCACCACGGCGACGCCGTCCTGCGGCAGGCGCTCGGGGTCGACCAGGCCGCTGCTGATCGCGAAGGAACCGACCGCCGAGGACAGGTTGCCGCAGTTGCCGCTCCAGTCGACGAAAGGCTTGTCGATCGAAACCTGGCCGAACAGGTAGTCGACATCGTGGCCGGGGTGGCTGCTCTTCGAGACGATCACGGTCTTGCTAGTGCTCGAGGTGGCGCCGCCCATGCCGTCGATCTGCTTGCCGTAGGGGTCGGGGCTGCCGATCACGCGCAGCAGGAGGGCATCGCGCGCCGCGCCGGGCACGCGCGCCGCTTCGGGCAGGTCGTCCAGGCGGAAGAACACGCCTTTGCTGGTGCCGCCACGCATGTAGGTGGCGGGAATCTTGATTTGGGGAGTATGAGGCATGATGTGTCCGATATGACAGGAAGGGCGGCCGCGCCGCCCTCCCCGCTGGTTACGCCGCGGCTTTCGATGCCGACGATTCCAGGAAGTCCTGCGCGAAGCGCTGCAGCACGCCGCCCGCCTCGTAGATCGCCACTTCCTCGGCGGTGTCGAGACGGCAGGTCACCGGCACTTCCAGCTTTTCGCCGTTCTTACGATGGATGACCAAGGTCAGGTCGGTGCGCGGGGTGCGCGCGCCCACCACGTCGAAGCTTTCGGTGCCGTCGATGCCCAGAGTCAGGCGGTTGACGCCCGGCTTGAACTCCAGCGGCAGCACGCCCATGCCCACCAGGTTGGTGCGATGGATGCGCTCGAAGCCTTCCGCCACGATGGCTTCCACGCCCGCCAGGCGCACGCCCTTGGCCGCCCAGTCGCGCGAGGAGCCCTGGCCGTAGTCGGCGCCGGCGATCACGATCAGCGGCTGCTTGCGTTCCATGTAGGTCTCGATGGCTTCCCACATGCGGGTCACCTGGCCTTCCGGCTCGATGCGCGCCAGCGAACCGGCTTTCACGTTGCCCATCGCATCAACCACCATCTCGTTCTTGAGGGTCGGATTGGCGAAGGTCGCGCGCTGCGCGGTCAGGTGGTCGCCGCGGTGGGTCGCGTAGGAGTTGAAGTCCTCTTCCGGCAGGCCCATCTTGGCCAGGTATTCGCCGGCAGCGGAATCAAGCAGGATCGCATTCGACGGCGACAGGTGGTCGGTGGTGATGTTATCGCCCAGGACCGCCAGCGGGCGCATACCCGCCAGGGTGCGCTCGCCTGCCAGCGCACCTTCCCAGTACGGCGGACGGCGGATGTAGGTGCTCATCTCGCGCCAGTCGTACAGCGGGCTGACCTTGGCGCCATCGTCCGCGACGCGCGCGAACATCGGCGTGTAGACCTTGCGGAACTGCTCCGGCTTGACGCTGGCGTCGACCACCGCGTCGATCTCGGCATCCGACGGCCACAGATCGGCCAGGCGGACTTCCTTGCCGTTCGCGTCCACGCCCAGCACATCCTTCTCGATGTCGAAGCGGATGGTGCCGGCGATCGCATAGGCCACCACCAGCGCCGGCGACGCCAGGAAGGCCTGCTTGGCATACGGGTGGATGCGGCCGTCGAAGT
Source organism: Massilia sp. AB1 (assembly GCF_018119385.1). Taxonomy (NCBI): domain Bacteria; kingdom Pseudomonadati; phylum Pseudomonadota; class Betaproteobacteria; order Burkholderiales; family Oxalobacteraceae; genus Massilia; species Massilia sp. AB1. Next base: position 7,747 of record NZ_JAGKSG010000042.1, read on the forward strand.
TGCGGTTGCCCGACAGGACGGCGGTCGCGTACAGGTCGCGCTCGATGATCTCCTGCTGGATGGCCGGATCCAGCGCGCCGCTCATGCCGTTGCAGGTGGTACAGGCGAAGCCGACCACGCCGAAGCCCAGCTTTTCCAGTTCCGGCATCAGGCCCGCTTCTTCCAGGTACAGGGCCACGGCCTTCGATCCCGGCGCCAGCGAGCTCTTGACCCAGGATTTGCGGGTCAGGCCAGCACGGTTGGCGTTACGCGCCAGCAGGCCGGCGGCGATCATGTTGCGCGGGTTGTTGGTGTTGGTGCAGCTGGTGATGGCGGCGATGATCACCGCGCCATCCGGCATCAGGCCTGGCTCGTTCTCCACTTTGCCGGCGATGCCGCGCTCGGCCAGCTCGGAGGTCGGGACGCGCTTGTGCGGGTTCGACGGGCCGGCGATGTTGCGCACCACGGTCGACAGGTCGAAGGACAGCACGCGCTCGTATTGCGCGTTCTTGAGGCTGTCGGCCCACAAGCCGGTTTCCTTGGCATAGGCCTCGACCAGCTTCACGGTCTCTTCCTCGCGGCCGGTGAGGCGCAGGTACTTGATTGTCTGCTCGTCGATGTAGAACATCGCGGCGGTGGCGCCGAATTCCGGGGCCATGTTCGAGATGGTGGCGCGGTCGCCCAGCGTGAGCGCGGAGGCGCCTTCGCCGTAGAACTCGAGGTAGGCCGAGACGACCTTGGACTTGCGCAGGAACTCGGTCAGCGCCAGCACGATGTCGGTGGCGGTGATGCCCGGCTGCGGTTTGCCGGTCAGCTCGACGCCAACGATGTCCGGCAGGCGCATCCAGGAGGCGCGGCCCAGCATGACGCTTTCGGCTTCCAGGCCGCCCACGCCGATGGCGATCACGCCCAGGGCGTCGACCATCGGGGTGTGGGAGTCGGTGCCGACCAGGGTGTCCGGATAGGCGACGCCGTCCTGGGTCTGGATCACCGGGGACATGCGCTCGAGGTTGATCTGGTGCAGGATGCCGTTACCCGGCGGGATCACGTCGACGTTCTGGAAGGCCTTCTTGGTCCACTCGATGAAGTGGAAGCGGTCTTCGTTGCGGCGGTCCTCGATGGCGCGGTTCTTGGCGAAGGCATCGGGATCGAAGCCGCCGCATTCGACGGCCAGCGAGTGGTCGACCACCAGCTGGGTCGGGACCACCGGGTTGACCAGGGCCGGATCGCCGCCCTGGCTGGCGATGGCGTCGCGCAGGCCGGCCAGGTCGACCAGGGCGGTCTGGCCCAGGATGTCGTGGCAGACCACGCGGGCCGGGAACCAGGGGAAGTCGAGGTCGCGCTTGCGTTCGATGATCTGTTTCAGCGAGTCGGTCAGGGTGACCGGGTCGCAGCGGCGGACCAGGTTCTCGGCCAGGACGCGCGAGGTGTACGGCAAGGTAGCGTAGGCGCCGGGCTGGATGGTGTCGACGGCGGTGCGGGTGTCGAAGTAGTCCAGGGAGGTGCCGGGAAGAGGTTTGCGATGGTTCGTATTCATGGCGGTATGAGACCTAAGTGTTAGCCTTAATACCGTCATCCCGGCGAAGGCCGGGATCCAAGTTTATGTGCGTAGCCAATCACGCAAACTTGGGTTCCGGCCTTCGCCGGAACGACGGTTTGGGGGCTGGTGGTGCTTTCTTTACTTGCGCTCTTCAATCGGCACGAACTTCAGATCCTCAGGACCCACATAGTTCGCGCTCGGACGAATGATCTTGTTGTCGATACGCTGCTCGATGATATGCGCCGCCCAGCCGGAGGTGCGCGAAATCACGAACAGCGGCGTGAACATGGCCGTCGGCACGCCCATCATGTGGTAAGACACGGCCGAGAACCAGTCCAGGTTCGGGAACATCTTCTTGACTTCCCACATCACCGACTCCAGGCGCTCGGCGATGTCGAACATCTTCATCGAACCGGCCGACTGAGACAAGGTGCGCGCCACTTCCTTGATCACCTTGTTGCGCGGGTCGCTGATGGTGTACACAGGATGGCCGAAGCCGATCACGACTTCCTTGTTCGCCACGCGGTTGCGGATGTCCGCTTCCGCCTCGTCGGCGTTCTCGTAGCGCTTCTGGATGTCCAGCGCCACTTCGTTCGCGCCGCCGTGCTTCGGGCCGCGCAGCGCGCCGATCGCGCCGGTGACGGCCGAGTAGATGTCCGAACCGGTGCCGGCGATGACGCGGCTGGTGAAGGTCGAGGCGTTGAACTCGTGTTCCGCGTACAGGATCAGCGACACGTGCATCGCCTTGACCCACTCTCCCGACGGCTTCACGCCGTGCAGCAGGTGCAGGAAGTGGCCGCCGATCGAGTCGTCGTCGGTTTCCACCTCGATGCGCTTGCCGTTGTGGCTGTAGTGGTACCAGTACAGCAGGATCGAGCCGAAGGACGCCATCAGGCGGTCGGCGATGTCGCGCGCGCCGGCGATGTTGTGGTCTTCCTTCTCAGGCAGCACGCAGCCCAGCACCGAGGCGCCGGTACGCATCACGTCCATCGGATGGGCGCCGGCCGGCAGCGCTTCCAGCGCGCTCTTGACGGCTTGCGGCAGGCCGCGCAGCGACTTCAGCTTGGCCTTGTAGCCCTTCAGTTCCGCGAGGGTCGGCAGCTTGCCGTGCACCAGCAGGTAGGCGATCTCTTCGAACTCGCAGCGGTCGGCCACGTCCAGGATGTCGTAGCCGCGGTAGTGCAGGTCGTTGCCGGTCTTGCCGACCGAGCACAGCGCGGTGTTGCCTGCGGCGACGCCCGACAGGGCGACGGATTTCTTCGGCTTGAACGCCGGGGTATCGTTGTTCTGCGTAGTGGTCATGCGTGAATCTCCTGGATGATTATTTTGCTTTATTGGCGGCGAACAGGGCGTCCAGCTTCTGCTCGTAGCTGTGGTAATCGATGCGGTCGTACAGTTCGGCGCGGGTCTGCATGGTGTCGATCACGTTCTTCTGGGTGCCGTCGCGGCGGATCGCGTTGTAGACGTTCTCGGCCGCCTTGTTCATTGCGCGGAAAGCCGACAGCGGGTACAGCACCAGGCCGACGTTGGCGCTGGCCAGCTCGTCGACGGTGAACAGCGGGGTCGAACCGAATTCGGTGATGTTGGCCAGCACCGGCACCTTGACGGCGTCGGCGAACTGCTTGTACATCTCGAGGCTGGTCATGGCTTCCGGGAAGATCATGTCGGCGCCGGCTTCGACGCATGCCACGGCACGCTCGATGGCGGCGTCCAGGCCTTCCACGGCCAGCGCGTCGGTGCGGGCCATGATCACGAAATTCTCGTCGGTACGCGCATCGGCCGCAGCCTTGACGCGGTCGACCATCTCGCCCTGGCTGACGATCTCCTTGCCCGGACGGTGGCCGCAACGCTTGGCGCCGACCTGGTCTTCGATGTGGCAGGCGGCCGCGCCGGCCTTGATCAGCGAGCGCACGGTGCGGGCCACGTTGAAGGCCGAGGCGCCGAAGCCGGTGTCGATGTCGACCAGCAGCGGCACGTCGCACACGTCGGTGATGCGGCGCACGTCGATCAGGACGTCTTCCAGGCCCGAGATGCCCAGGTCGGGCAGGCCCAGCGAACCCGCGGCCACGCCGCCGCCCGACAGGTAGATCGCGCGGTAGCCGGCGCGCTTGGCCAGCAGTGCGTGGTTGGCGTTGATCGCGCCGATGACCTGCAGCGGGGATTCTTCCTGGACGGCCTTGCGGAAGGCGGCGCCTGCGGAGTATTGGCTCATGCTTAGTCCTTTCTGATGCGTTTGAGAGTGTCGGGCTTTCTTAATGCAAACGGCGTGCCACCCTGCCCGCCCCAGTATTTTCAAGGACTTGCAACACCGTTTCAGGCGAAGATGTTTCAGTAACGTTTCATTATGAAACATGTGCAAACAAAATGAAACGCCAGCAGGCATAAAAAAACCCCGCCGCAGCGGGGTTCAAACGGAAGCTTGATCGCTCAGTGGGCTGCGGCAGCCGCTGCGCCGATACCGGTTTCGGAACGCACTTCCTGCGCCTCGAAGCCAGCCTTGTCGATCGCGGCGCGCGGGCTCTTGTCGGTGACCGAGAAGAACCAGATGCCGAAGAAGCCCACCGCCATCGAGAAGATCGCCGGCGAGGTGTAGGGGAAGATCGGCGCGGCATTGCCGAACACGTCGACCCATACCGACTTCGACACGATGGTCAGCACGACCGCCGTGGCCAGGCCCAGGAAACCGCCCACGGTGGCGCCGCGGGTGGTGCAGTCCTTCCACAGCACCGACATGAACAGCACCGGGAAGTTGGCCGAAGCGGCGATGGCGAAGGCCAGCGACACCATGAAGGCCACGTTCTGCTTTTCGAATGCGATCCCCAGCAGCACGGCGATGACGCCCAGTGCGATGGTGGTGATCTTCGAGACCTTCAGTTCGTCCGCGCTATTGGCCTTGCCCTTCTTGAACACGGTGGCGTACAGGTCGTGCGACACGGCCGAGGCGCCGGACAGGGTCAGGCCGGCCACCACCGCCAGGATGGTCGCGAAGGCCACGGCCGAGATGAAGCCCAGGAAGACGTCGCCGCCCACGGCCTTGGCCAGGTGGACCGCCGCCATGTTGTTACCACCCAGGAGCTTGCCGGCTGCATCCTTGAACTCGGCGTTGGTGCCGACCAGGACGATCGCGCCGAAGCCGATGATGAAGGTCAGGATGTAGAAGTAGCCGATCCAGGTGGTGGCCCACAGCACCGACTTGCGCGCCTCTTTCGCGCTCGGGACGGTGAAGAAGCGCATCAGGATGTGCGGCAGGCCGGCGGTGCCGAACATCAGCGCCATGCCGAAGGAGATGGCCGAGATCGGGTCCTTGATGAAGCTTCCCGGGCCCATGATGGAATCGCCCTTGGCGTGCACTTCGGTCGCGGTGGCGAACAGTCTTTCAGGGCTGAAGTTGTACTGCGCCAGCACCGAGAAGGCCATGAAGGACGCGCCCGACAGCAGCAGCACGGCCTTGATGATCTGCACCCAGGTGGTGGCGGTCATGCCGCCGAACAGCACGTAGACCATCATCAGGATGCCGACCAGGACCACGGCGATCCAGTATTCCAGGCCGAACAGCAGCTTGATGAGCTGGCCGGCGCCGACCATCTGCGCGATCAGGTAGAACGCGACCACGACCAGCGTGCCCGATGCCGCGAACACGCGGATGGGCTTCTGGTGGAAGCGGTAGGCGGCCACGTCGGCGAAGGTGTAGCGGCCCAGGTTGCGCAGGCGCTCGGCCATCAGGAAGGTGATGACGGGCCAGCCGACCAGGAAGCCGATGGCGTAGATCAGGCCATCGAAGCCGTCCAGGAACACGGCGGCGGAGATGCCCAGGAAGGACGCGGCGGACATGAAGTCGCCCGCGATCGCCAGGCCGTTCTGGAAGCCGGAAATGCCGCCGCCCGCGGTGTAGAAGTCGGAAGCGGAACGGGTCTTGGCCGCGGCCCACTTGGTGATGAACAGGGTCAGGACCACGAAGATCGCGAACATGCTGATCGCGGTCCAGTTGGTGGCCTGCTTGGTGGCCTGGCCGAGGTCGGGCGCGGCCATTGCGGCGCCGGCGGCGCCCAGCAGCGCGAGCGCCGCAGCGGTACGGATCATGGGCTTCATGCGACCACCTTCTCTTTCGGCTGCGCGACGCGTGCCTTGATGGCGTCGGTCAGTTCGTCGTATTGGCTATTGGCGCGGCGCACGTAGATGCCCGTGATGACGATGGTGAAGAGGATGACGAACAGGCCCAGCGGAATGCCCCAGGTCATCACGCCTTCTCCAATGCGCGTGCCCATGAATTCCTTGTTGAAAGCGACCAGGACAGTGAAGCCGTAGTACACGATCATCATTGCCCAGGTGAGGGTCCAGCCGAAACGCGAACGGGTCGCGACCAGCTTGCGGTAGTTGGGGTCGTTCTTGACCCGCTGTACGACGTCTTGGTCCATCTTGTGTCTCCTATTTTGTAATGCCTGTGCGGTGCATACCTTGCAGGTTGAGAGCCATCCTACGGCGACCCCCTTACCTCATTCTTACGCTTGCTTACGCCTATCTGACAGCCTCGCCTCGAAATGCTCTACACTTCGGGCATGAGCTATTCCACCCGCAGCCCCGCGGACGGCGGCGACAAGCCCGTCATCTGGACGGTATCGGTTTCGCGCCTCTCCGACCTGTTCCGCGACATCACCCTCGAGTACGATCACCTGGCTTCGATCGAGCCGCTGCATCTCGGTTTCGACGAAGCGGCAAAGCACATCCGCGAACGCATGGCGACCGAGCGCTGCGACGTCGTCATCGCGGCGGGATCGAACGCGGCCTATCTCAGGGGACGGGTGTCGGTGCCGGTGGTGGTGGCCAAGGCCAGCGGCTTCGATGTGATGCAGGCGCTGGTGCGGGCGCGGCGCGTGTCCTCGCGCATCGGCGTGATCAGCTACCAGCTGCCCTTGCCGGAACTGGCCGAGTTCGCGTCGACCTTCGGCGTCGATATCGCCCAGCGCACCTACGTCACCGAAGAGGATGCGCGCGCCAGCATCAACGAATTGAAAGCTGCCGGCGTCGAGGTGATCGTCGGCGCGGGATTGATTACCGACCTGGCCGAGGAAGCGGGGCTGACAGGTGTGTTCCTGTATTCGGCGGCCTCGATCCGGCAGGCCTTCGACGATGCGCTGGAACTCGCGCGCCTGACCATGCTGGAAGCGAACCGCGGCCGCCGTACGGCCGGCAGCGATACGCGGCGTGCGCGGCGTGGGCTCAACGATTTACGCGGGGATTCGGCCGCCATGGAAAGGCTGCGCCAGACCGTGGTGCTGTATGCACGCTCGCCGGCGACGGTGCTGATCCAGGGCGAGACAGGCAGCGGCAAGGAGCTGGTGGCGCAGGCGATCCACCGCGAAGGACCGCGCCGCGCCGGGCGGCCTTTCGTGGCGGTGAACTGCGGCGCCATCGCGGAATCGCTGCTGGAATCGGAACTCTTCGGGCACGAGGAAGGCGCGTTCACGGGCGCGCGCCGCGGCGGCCATGCGGGTCTGTTCGAGGCGGCCAATGGCGGCACCCTGTTCCTGGACGAGATCGGCGAAATGCCGCTTGCCTTGCAGACGCGCTTGCTGCGCGTGCTGGAAGAGCGCGAGGTGATGCGCGTGGGCGGCACGCGGCCGGTGCCGATCGACGTGCGCGTGATCAGCGCGACCCACTGCGACCTGGAAGCGCGCGTGCGCGAGGGGCGATTCCGGGCCGACCTGTTCTACCGCCTGGCCGTGCTGCGTTTGAGTTTGCCGCCGCTGCGCGAACGCGTGGAGGACATCGCGCCGCTGGCGGAATGGTCGCTCAAGAATGCGCTGGCGGCGCTGGATGCGCGGCCGCATCCGAATCTGCATGCGGAGGTCAATGCGTGCGCGCCGCTGCTGGAGGCCTACGACTGGCCGGGGAATGTGCGCGAGCTGCGCAACCTGGCGGAGCGCCTGGCCCTGTTTTTGGCGGCGGAGCCCTTGCAGGCCCTGACGCCGAGCTTCCTGCTGTCGGTGGCGCCGGAGCTGGCGCGGCGCGAGGCTGCAGCTGCGCAGGCGATCCAGGTGCCTGCCGCCGAGCCGTCGGCGGAGACGATTGCCGAGGTCCTGGCCCGCTTCGGCGGCCAGCGCGACCTGGCGGCCCGCCACCTGGGCATCAGCCGCACGACCTTGTGGCGGCGGCTGAAATCACAAACCTGATCCATCCCCTCGCCGCCTACCAACGTCGTCCCGGCGAAGGCCGGGACCCAAGTTTGCGTGCGTTACCCCTACGTGTGACCTCGGTTGCTACGGAACGAACTTGGGTCCCGGCCTCCGCCGGGACGACGTTGTTCGGGGCTGCGTGACCCTCCAGCGTCGCGCCTTAACAAAAGTTTAACTAACTCCAACACCACAGCCCCAAAAAAGCCGTATTATGTTTCTTTACTATGGCCCGGCGTCCACCCAGCGCCGGCTCGTCGTAACACGGCGTCCCACGAGGCCCAGCTCATTGGAGGCACTATGCAACATGCGTCGCAAGCTGCACTGTTTTCATTGATTGGCGATACCCCGCTGGTGGAAGTGACCCGCATCGATACCGGTCCCTGCCAGCTGTTCCTGAAACTCGAATCGCAAAACCCCGGTGGCTCGATCAAGGACCGCATCGGCAAGGCCATGATCGAAAAGGCCGAGCATGACGGCCACCTCCAGCCCGGCGGTACGGTGGTCGAGGCGACTGCCGGCAATACCGGCCTGGGCCTGGCCCTGGTGGCGCGCATCAAGGGCTATCGCGTAGTGCTGGTCGTCCCCGACAAGATGGCGGCCGAGAAGATCCTGCACCTGAAGGCGCTCGGCGCCGAGATCCACCTGACCCGCTCCGACGTCGGCAAGGGCCATCCGGAGTACTACCAGGACTACGCCGCCCGCCTGGCCAAGGAAATCCCCGGCGCCTGGTTCGCCGACCAGTTCAACAACCCGGCCAATCCCTGGGCCCACGAACACTTCACCGGTCCGGAAATCTGGGACCAGACCAACCACAAGCTGGACGCCATCGTCGTCGGCGTCGGCTCGTCGGGCACCCTCACCGGCCTGTCGCACTACTTCAAGAAGACCCAGCCGCACCTGGAATTCATCCTGGCCGACCCCAAGGGTTCGATCCTGGCGGAGTACGTCAACACGGGCCACCTGTCGAAAGATGCCGGCTCCTGGGCCGTGGAAGGCATCGGCGAGGACTTCATTCCCGGCATCGCCGACCTGTCGCGCGTGACCAAGGCCTACACCATTCCCGACGAGGAAAGCTTCAACACCGCGCGCCTGCTGCTCCAGCAGGAAGGCATCCTGGGCGGCTCGTCCACCGGCACCTTGCTCGCCGCTGCGCTGCGCTACTGCCGCGAACAAACCCGGCCCAAGCGCGTCGTCACCTTCGTGTGCGACACCGGCACCCGCTACCTGACCAAGGTCTACAGCGACGGCTGGATGGTCGACCAGGGCCTGCTCGCCCGTCCCAAGCTGGGCGACCTGCGCGACCTGATCGGCCGCCGCTACGACGCCGGCGAAGTGGTGACGGTGTCGCCCACCGATACCCTGCTGACCGCCTTCAACCGCATGCGCTCGAGCGACCTGCAGCAGCTGCCGGTGATCGACAACGAAGGCCGGCTGGCGGGCCTGATCGACGAATCCGACCTGCTGCACCACGTGACCACCGAACCGGGCCGCTTCGGCGCGCCGGTGTCGAGCACCATGACGGCCCAGCTGCAGACCTTGCATCCGGCTGCCAGCATGCAGCAGCTGCGCGAAGTGCTCGACCGCGGCCTGACCGCCGTGATCACGGACGGCCCCAGCTTCTACGGGCTGATCACGCGCTTCGACCTGCTGAATCATTTGAGAAGGACGCTTTCATGACCGAATCCAGGAAACACATCGCCACCCGCGTCATCCACGGCGGCCAGGCGCCGGAGCCGAGCACCGGCGCCGTGATGCCGCCGATCTTCGCGACCTCCACCTTCCGCCAGGAGAGCCCGGGCGTGCACAAGGGCCTGGACTACGGCCGCTCGCACAACCCGACGCGCTGGGCGCTGGAGCGCTGCGTGGCCGACATCGAAGGCGGCAGCGCGGCATTTGCCTTCGCTTCCGGCCTGGCGGCGATCGCGGCGGTCCTGGAGCTGCTGCCCGCTGGTTCGCACATCGTCGCGGGCGACGACATGTACGGCGGCACCTACCGCCTGTTCGAGCGCGTGCGCCGCGACAGCGCCGGGCACAGCTTCACTTATGTCGACCTGGCCGATCCGGACGCACTGGCCGCCTCCTTGCGTCCCGAAACGAAGATGGTGTGGGTGGAGACGCCCACCAACCCCATGCTCAAGCTGGCCGACCTGCACGCCATCGCTTCGCTGTGCAAGGCACGCGGCATCCTGACCGTGTGCGACAACACCTTCGCCAGCCCCATCGTCCAGCGCCCGCTGGAGTGCGGCATCGACATCGTGGTGCACTCGACCACGAAGTACATGAACGGCCACTCGGACGTGATCGGCGGAGTGGCCATCGTTGGCGACAATCCCCAGCATGCCGAGCGGCTGGGCTTCATCCAGAACGCGGTGGGCGCGATCCAGGGGCCGTTCGACAGCTTCCTGGTGCTACGCGGGATCAAGACCCTGGCCTTGCGCGTGGAGCGCAGCAGCGCCAACGCGCTGGCCCTCGCGCAGTGGCTGGAACGCGAGCCGAAGGTGCGCAAGGTGCACTATCCGGGGCTGGAGTCGCATCCCCAGCATGCGCTGGCGAGGCGGCAGATGAACGGGTTCGGGGGGGTCGTGTCGATCGACCTGGATACCGACCTGGCGGGGGCACGGCGCTTCCTGGAACGCTGCGAGGTATTCACCCTGGCCGAGAGCCTGGGCGGGGTGGAGAGCCTGATCGAGCATCCGGCCTTGATGACGCATGCGAGCATTCCAGCGGAACGCAGGGAGGAGCTGGGGATTGGGGATGGCTTGATTCGGCTATCTGTCGGGATCGAGCATCTCGACGATCAGCGCGAAGACCTGCAGCGCGCCCTGGCCGCCATTTAGCACCACTAGCTCCGTCGTTCCGGCGACGGCCGGAACGACGTGCTAGCGGTGAGGACTGACGGAGGACGAGCCTGTCAGAATTTTTGTGTTGCTGAGGTCATGAAATAATACCGAAAGGGAAATTCCATGACCGAAGCAATGACTACCAAAAAGCCGAAGAAACCGAAGTCGCCTGACCTGATTCCTGTTGAACTGATCGACCAGTTGCTGGCGCAAGTCCAGAGCAAGGATGCTGAATCGATCCTGGGCGAATCTGGCCTTGCTGGCCAACTCAAGAAGATGCTGGCTGAGCGCATGCTCGCTGCTGAGCTGAGCCACCACTTGGCGAACGAGGGCGAGGATAGCGAGAACCATCGTAATGGCAGCAGCGCCAAGACGGTACTTACTCCAGCTGGCGAGCTGCGGCTGAACGTGCCGCGTGACCGGCTGGCGACGTTCGAGCCAAAGCTGGTGGCCAAGCACCAGCGACGCATGCCAGGCTTTGACGACCATGTGATCGGCATGTACGCGCGCGGAATGAGCGTGCGTGAAATCCAGGGGCACTTGCTCGAGCTGTACGGTACTGAAGTGTCACCGGACTTGATCTCCACCATCACGGATGAGGTATTGGAGGAAGTCGCCCAGTGGCAGCAGCGGCCGCTCGAAGCGATGTATCCGATTGTCTATTTCGACGCTTTACGCCTGAAAATCCGGGACGAAGGCACGGTCAAGAACAAGGCTGTGTACCTGGCGCTTGGCGTACGCGCTGACGGTCGCAAGGAAGTGCTGGGCTTGTGGATCGAGCAAACGGAAGGCGCCAAGTTCTGGCTCAAAGTCTTCAATGAACTGAAAAACCGTGGCCTGGACGATGTCTTGATTGCCGTGGTCGATGGTCTGCGAGGCTTCCCGGAAGCGATCGAAGCGGTCTATCCGCAAGCGCAGATCCAGACTTGCGTCGTGCACTTGATTCGCAACTCGCTCAATTTCGCCAGCTGGAAGGATCGTAAGCCGCTCGCGGCTGCTCTCAAATCAATCTATCAGGCTGCGTCAAGCGATGCTGCTGCAAAGGCGCTGCAGGACTTTGCAGAGAGCGACTGGGGCAAGAAATTCCCGACTGTCGCAGCAATGTGGCAGCGACAGTGGGAACAGGTGATTCCATTCTTCGCTTACCCACCTGAGGTGCGAAGAATCATCTATACCACCAACGCCATCGAGAGCATGCACATGCAGCTACGCAAGATCGTCAAGAACCGTGGACACTTCCCAAGCGACGATGCAGCCAGCAAGCTGCTCTACCTGGCCTTGCGCAATATTGAGAAAGACTGGAAGATGCCACCCATCATCTGGAAGCAGGCCGCGAACCAATTCGCCATCATGTTTGGCGAACGATTCACCAATGCATTGAGCTGATTCTTTAAACAGACCTCAGCACACAAAATTCCTGACAGGTCCCGGAGGACTTAAAACATGGCCAGCTCGCGCCTTCCGCTCTCAGCCCGTACCTTGAACGTCCCCACCAGCTCCGACAACTCCGCCGCCTGCTGCCGCATCGACGCCGCCGCAGCCGCAGCCTGTTCCACCATCGCCGCATTCTGCTGCGTCGACAAGTCCATCTCCGCAATCGCCCTGCTCACCTGCTCCACGCCGCTCGCCTGCCCTGCGCTGGCCTCGTGAATCGCCCCGAGGATCCCGGCCACGTCCTGCACGTGCTGCAGCACCGCCCGCATCGTCGACCCGGCCGCTTCCGCGATCCCGGTCCCGGCCTCGATCTCCCCCGCCGATTCCCCGATCAGCTGCTTGATCTCCTTTGCCGCTCCAGCGCTGTGCTGCGCCAGGTTGCGCACCTCCGCCGCCACCACCGCAAAGCCGCGCCCTTCCGTCCCGGCACGCGCCGCCTCGACCGCCGCGTTGAGCGCCAGGATGTTGGTCTGGAAGGCGATGCTGTCGATCATGCCCGTGATGTCCACGATGCGGTCCGCCGACGCCCTGATCGCGGCCATGCGCGTCACCAGCTGCTCGACCGCCTTGGCGCCTTCGATGGCCACCGTGGACGCATTCTGCGCCAGCGCATTCGCCTGCCGCGCACTGGCGTTGTTCTGCACGATCGCGCTGCCGAGGGCGTCCATCGCCCCCACCGTTTCGCGCAGCGCGTCGGCCTGGCGCTCGGTGCGCTGCGACAGGTCCTGGTTGCCGTGGGCGATCTCGCTGGAGGCCGAATCGATGGCCTGCGCGCCCTGCAGGACCTGCGACACGGTCGAAGACACTCCGTGGGTCATGCCGTTGAGCGCATCGAACAGGCGGCCGATCTCGTCGCGGCGCGCATGGCGAATCACCGGGCGCAGGTCACCGTGGGCCACCTGCTCGGCCAAAGTCACAGCCTGCTGCAGCGGCCCGACGATGTTGCGGGTCAGGGTCCAGGCCAGTGCGGCGCCCATCGCCAGCGCGCCCAGGCCCAGCATCAGGAGCAGCGCCTTGCTGAAACTGGAAGCGGCGGCCGACTCGTCGGCCAGGCGGTGCGCTTCGGCGGTCTCGAAGGCCAGCAGGGTTTCCAGCGCGGCGATGTGGGCCTTGTAGGTTTGTTCCCAGCGGCCGGTGACCACCTCCTCAACGACCTGGGTCTGGCCGAACTCCTTGGCGCGGAACAGCTCCGTCTGGATCGTGGCCAGCGCGGCCTTGTGCTTGGCGGCTTCCTGCACCAGCGTGCGTTCGCGGTCGAGGGCCGGCAGCTTGCCGAGCTTGTTCTCGATGGCGGCCGCACCCTTCCGGCCTTCGGCCAGCTGGGCCTGGAAATAGTCGGCCAGCTCCAGGCTGTCGCTACGGGCGATCGAGATGGTGCGCGAGCCGTTCAGGCGCTCGATGCCGAGCAGGTCCGAGACGAGCTGCTGCTTGGCGAGTTTGTCTTCCACCAGGTCGGCCGTCAGCGTGTCCGACGCCTGCATGCGCCACAGGGCGACGGCGGAAATAAGGAGGATGAGGAGAGAAACGATACCGAAGGAACCCAGGAGCTTGGTGCCGGTCTGGAGCTTTGCGAGTCGCATTGCAAGTACGGATAGTTGTGAGTACTTGCAGTTTAGAAATGGTTTGTGACGGGATGATGAATTTGTGTGAAGGGGCGTGTCATGGTTGTGTCACGAGACACGCACGCAAACTTAGGTTCCGGCCTCCGCCGGAACCCAAGTGGTTTTTGACTTAGCGCTTCAAGGCCGGAATCGCCGCCGGCTTCCACGCCTTCACCGGCTGCTCCTTCATCTTCTTCTCCAGCATCTCGAGCGCCACTTCCAGCTGGCGGTCGCGCCCCTTGAAGGTCTCATGCGGCAGGTTGTCGACCTCCACATCCGGCGACACGCCCACGCCTTCGATCAGCCACTCGCCTTCGCTCGAGAACTGCCCGAACTCCGCCACGCGCGCCATGCCGTTGTCGGTCAGCCCGTTGCCGTCGCTGAGCCAGACGCCCGCGCCGGCGGTGCGCTTGCCCACCACCGGTCCGAGCTTGAGCGCCTTGACGCCGGCGGTGAAGGTCTCGCCGTCCGAGTAGGTCAGCTCGTCCGCCAGCACCACCAGGTGGCCGCGGAAGGTGTTCTGCATGTTCGACTGCGGCTGGTTGCCGTTCGAGGCCCAGAAGGCCCACGAGCGGCGCAGCAGCTTCTCGATGATCCAGCTGTCGATATTGCCGCCGTTATTGCGGCGCACATCGATGATCAGGCCTTCCTTGTTGATGTTGGCGTAGAAGTCGCGCGCGAAGGCGTTGATGTCGCGCGCCACCATGGCGCGCAGGTGCAGGTAGCCGATCTTGCCCTTGGACGCCTCGTCCACCTGCCGCGCCCTGCTCTGCTCCCAGTCGGTGTAGCGCAGGCTCGCGTGGCGCGCCATGCTCACCGGCGTGACGATCACCTGGCGCGGCTTGGCATCCAAGGTCTTCACTTGCAGCAGCACCTGCTTGTCGGCCTGGTCGAGCAGCAGGTCGGCGATGTCGCGCGCCTCCACCAGCGACTTGCCGTTGACGGCCGTGATCACATCGCCTTCCTTGACGCCCACGTCCGGCAGGGACAGCGGACCGGCCTCCGACGGCAGCTCCGGCTCGCTGCGGTAGACGCGGTCGACGCGGTAGCCCTCTGCGGTGCGGGTCAGCACGGCGCCCAGGCTGGACGGCGTGCCTTCGCCCGTCGCGCGGCGCACGTCGCCCGGACGAATCTGCGAGTGGAGCGCGCCGACCTCGCCCACCATCATGCCCAGCACGTCATCCAGTTCCGCACGGTCGGTGACACGATCGACCAGCGGCGCGTAGCGCGTGCGCACGGCGTTCCAGTCGACACCGCGCATCTTGGCGTCGTACAGGAAGTCGCGGTGCATGCGCCATGCGTCGTTGAACATCTGCGTCCATTCGAGGCGCGGATTGGTAATCACTGCCCAGTCGTCGATCTTGACCTTGGCCTTGGTGAGATCGGCGGGTGCCTTGGCGCCGGCGGACACGATCAGCATGTCGCCCGGCGCGCCCTTCGCAAAGGTTCGGTAGAAGACATGCTTGCGGTCGGTGCTCAGGCCGAACTCGCGCACGTTGGACGCGAAGGTCTCCGGCTGCGGCGCGCTGCGCGAAATCTCCAGGGTCTTGAGCACGCCTTTCTGGCCGTCGTCGGAATCGAGCAGGTACAGGCGCTTGTCGTCGACGGCCAGCGCACGGTAGTTACCCGGCGCGACCGGCACTTCGTACAGGCGCTCGCGCAGGCCGGCATAGATGATGGCGGGCGTCGGCTTCTTCGGCTTGTCGCTGCTGGCGGCATTCGCCGCGCTGGTTGCCGCGGCGGCGGCGGCCACGGCGGCCTGCTTGTCGGCGGTCTGCTCGTCCGCGCCTGGCGTCTTCACCGCGGCCTTGGCGGCGGCTTCCGGGGACATCTCCTCCGGCTTGGTCAGCTCGTCCTCGGGCTTGAATGGGAAGCGCGTGTCTGGCTGCAGCGCCAGCGCGTACACGCCGACGCGGTCGTCGAACACCGGTCCCATGTTGCGGTCGCCCCAGACCGAGGCGTTGCCGAGGTTGAAGTGGCGCGCAGAGAGGAAATACAACCATTTGCCGTCCGGCGAAAAGGCCGGCGAGTTGGCTTCGTAGCGGTCGGTGGTGACAAAGCTCATCTGCTTCGACCCGAGGCTGTACAGGCCGATCTGGTTGCGCTGTTCGCTGCTGCCGGTGCGCACCAGCGCCAGGTTGCGGCTGTCGGGCGACCACACCACCTGCTCCAGGCGGTCGACGCCGATCTGGCCGGCGTCGTCGATCACCACGTTGGACTTGGCCGCTAGGTCGAGCAGCCAGGTGCGGCCCTTCTTGTCGGTGTGGGCCAGCCACTTCCCGTCCGGCGACGGATACAGGTTCCAGCGGTGGGCGGCGCCGTCCCTGGTCAGGCGGTCGCCTTGGCCGGAGCCGTCTGCGGCATAGCGCCAGATCTCGTTCTCGCCGCTGGCGTCCGTGATCGCATAGACCCACTTGTCGTCGTGGCTGAACACGGCGCTGCGCGCGCGCACGCCTTCCGGCACGGCGATTTCGACGCGGCGGTAGGTGCCGGTGCCGGCGATGGTCACGCGGCCGCGCGCGGTCAGCACGATGCGCTCGGCCTTGTTGGCCGGTTCGATGCCGGTCAGCGCGTCGAGCGGCGACTTCACGCGGCGCATGCGCTGCTGGTCGAAGTCCGACACCAGGCTGGCCTTGAGCAGGCTATCGGCGCCGCTGGCGAGGTCCAGCACGCGCAGGTCCGCGCCCAGCTGGTAGACGATGCGGCCGTCGCCGAGCGAGGCGGTGCGCACGTCCCATTCCTTGTGGCTGGTATGGGCGCGGCGGTCGCTGCCATCCGGAAGCGACGACCAGATGTTGTCGGCGCCGTCCGCGTCGCTGATGAAGTACAGGCGGCCCTGGTGCCACATGGCGCGGCGGTTGTTGGCCGTGTCGTCCTTGAACAGCTGGGTGGCTTCGCCCTTGGCGTCCAGGTCGAAACGCCACAGCTGGGCGTGGGCGCCGCCGCGGTAGGAGCGGACGTTATCGTTGGTCATGGACAGGCCCATGCGCGTGAAATAGACGACCTTGCCGGCGTCGTCCAGGGTCGCGTCGTTGGCGTCGGCCAGCGGCAGCACGCGGCGCTTCATGGTCGCCGGGTCCAGCGCGGCCACCACGCGGTGCTTGGCGGGGCCGACCGAATTTTCCGTGCTGACCAGGACTTCGCCCTGCGCCGTCCAGCCGAGCACCGTGACGCCGCCGTTCTCGAAGGTGATGCGCTTGGGCAGGCCGCCTTCGAGCGGCATCACGTAGGCTTCCTGCGCGCCTTCGTAAGAGGCGGCAAAGGCTACCAGCTTGCCGTCGTGCGAGATCGCGGCGTGGGTTTCGGCGGACGGGTGGGTGGTCAGGCGGGTGGCCTTGCCGCCCGCGGTCGTGGTGCGCCACAGGTCGCCTTCCGCCGTGAAGACGATGGTGTCGCCGCGGACGGCCGGGAAACGGAAGTAAGGGTCAGCGGCGGCGGCCTGGCTGCCGATGAGGGCGAGCGACAGCGCAAGGATGGTGCGGGAGACGGTCATGGTCACTGTGACGGAGGTTACTGAAGAACATGAGTTTGCCACAGCAGAAAGGGATGTTGGCGTCCTTACATGCAAAAAAGAACTGGGTGCGTGCTTGCGAGTGCAGGGATACGCTTCTGGTGTGCGTCCCCCTCGGCCGGAACCCAAGTTCGTAGCAACGCCACAATATGTTCATGCCCCCAAACGACAGACGAAAAAAACCGCGCCGAAGCGCGGTTCTTTGTTGAGACCAAAGTTACTCGATCTCGACCGTCTCCGCCGGAGCCGGCGGCGGCAGCACGTCCCCTTCCGGGAACTCGAGCACCACATCGTCCTTCTCGTTCAGGTCCACGGTCACGCGTCCGCCGTTGACCAGGCGGCCGAACAGCAGCTCGTCGGCCAGGGCCTTGCGGATCATGTCCTGGATCAGGCGCGACATCGGACGGGCGCCCATGAGCGGGTCGAAGCCCTTCTTGCCGAGGAACTTGCGCAGCTTCTCGGTGAACACGGCTTCCACCTTCTTCTCGTGCAGCTGCTCTTCCAGCTGCATCAGGAACTTGTCCACGACGCGCAAGATGATGTCCTCGTCCAGCGCGCGGAAGCTGATGATCGCATCCAGGCGGTTGCGGAACTCCGGCGTGAACATGCGCTTGATGTCGGCCATCTCGTCGCCCTGCGCCTTCGAATCCACGAAGCCCACCGAGCGCTTGGTCAGGCTCTCGGCGCCCGCATTCGTGGTCATGATGATGATCACGTTGCGGAAGTCCGCCTTGCGGCCGTTGTTGTCGGTCAGGGTGCCATGGTCCATCACCTGCAGCAGGATATTGAAAATGTCCGGGTGGGCTTTTTCAATCTCGTCCAGCAGCAGCACCGCGTGCGGCTTCTTGGTGATGGCCTCGGTCAGCAGGCCGCCCTGGTCGAAGCCGACGTAGCCCGGCGGCGCACCGATCAGGCGCGACACCGCGTGGCGCTCCATGTATTCCGACATGTCGAAACGCACCAGCTCGATGCCCAGGATGAAGGCCAGCTGCTTGGCGACTTCCGTCTTGCCGACGCCGGTCGGGCCGGAGAACAGGAAGGAGCCGATCGGCTTGTCCGTCTTGCCCAGTCCGGCGCGCGCCATCTTGATGGCGGAGGCCAGCGCTTCGATCGCCGGGTCCTGGCCGAACACCACGTTGCGCAGGTCGCGGTCGATGGTCTGCAGCTTGCTGCGGTCGTCCTGGTTGACCGTCTGCGGGGGAATCCGCGCGATCTTGGCGATGATGTCCTCGATCTCGGTCTTGCCGATGGTCTTCTTCTGCTTCGACTTCGGCAGGATGCGCTGGGCCGCGCCCGCTTCGTCGATCACGTCGATCGCCTTGTCGGGCAGGTGACGGTCATTGATGAAGCGCGCCGCCAGCTCGGCCGCGGTCGACAGCGCCGAGGCGGAATACTTGACGCCATGGTGCTCTTCGAAACGCGACTTCAGGCCGCGCAGGATCGCCACGGTCTGCTCGACCGACGGCTCGTTCACGTCCACCTTCTGGAAGCGGCGGCTCAGCGCATGATCCTTCTCGAACACGCCGCGGAATTCCGTGAACGTGGTCGCGCCGATGCACTTGAGCTGGCCGTTGGCCAGGGCCGGCTTGAGCAGGTTCGACGCGTCGAGCGTGCCGCCCGATGCCGAACCGGCGCCGATGATCGTGTGGATCTCGTCGATGAACAGGATGCCGTTCGGGGTGTCCTTGATCTGCTTGAGCACGGCCTTCAGGCGCTGCTCGAAATCGCCGCGGTACTTGGTGCCGGCCAGCAGCGCGCCCATGTCGAGCGAGTACACGACGGCGTTCTGCAGGATCTCGGGCACGTCCTCCTGGACGATGCGCCATGCCAGGCCTTCCGCGATGGCGGTCTTGCCGACACCGGCCTCGCCCACCAGCAGCGGGTTGTTCTTGCGGCGGCGGCACAGGATCTGGATCACGCGGTCCACTTCTTCCTCGCGGCCGATCAGCGGATCGATCTTGCCGTCCGCAGCCGACTTGTTGAGGTTCTGGGTGAACTGGTCGAGCGGGCTTTCCTTGGTCTGGCCCTCGACCTGCGCTTCTTCCACGCCTTCGGACGCCTTCTGGGTGTCCATCTGCTGGTCCTTGCGGACGCCGTGCGAGATGAAGTTGACCACATCCAGGCGGGTCACGCCCTGCTGGTGCAGGTAGTAAACAGCATGCGAATCCTTCTCGCCGAAGATCGCGACCAGCACGTTGGCGCCGGTCACTTCCTTCTTGCCGTTCGAGGCCGACTGCACGTGCATGATCGCGCGCTGGATCACGCGCTGGAAGCCGAGCGTCGGCTGGGTGTCGACTTCGCCCGTTCCGGGTACGGTCGGGGTGTTGTCACCAATAAAATTAGTCAGGGTCTTGCGCAAGTCTTCAATATTGACAGCGCACGCACGCAGGACTTCGGCGGCCGACGGATTGTCGAGGAGCGCCAGCAGCAGATGCTCCACGGTAATAAACTCGTGCCGTGCCTGCCGTGCTTCGACAAAGGCCATGTGTAGAGATACTTCAAGTTCCTGCGCAATCATACTTCCTCCATCACGCATTGCAGGGGATGCCCCGCCTTACGCGCATGCGTTAAGACAAACTCCACTTTGGTACACGCTATATCTTTGGAAAACACGCCGCACACCCCCTTACCATGCCGGTGCACGGAAAGCATGATCTGCGTCGCCGTTTCGCGATCCTTGTTGAAGTACTCCTGGATGACCGCGACCACGAATTCCATCGGCGTGTAGTCATCGTTCAGCAGCGCCACCTGGTACAAAGGTGGTGGTTTGACGGTCTGCCGCTCCAGTAGTTGTTCAGTGTCGTGCTTCGTTGCCATGGGGGTATTCTAATGCTTTCAGGAATAGTGCCAAGCATAAACATCAGCTCGTTTTCATGTGCTTCCATGTTACTTGGTTTCCGTTCTTTGCGCAGATGGCGATCCAATTGGGGAAATCAAGTGCCCTGTTGAGGTCGGTGTGACAAATTTGACAACGGAGGCGCAAAACCGCTTGACTTCAGTGATTATTCCACCAACAATGCAGTTATTGACATTGTACTTATGTACTTGTTGATAAGAAGTGAGCAGGCTGAGGAGGGGGCAAGAAGCTTCTTGCTTTTATGGCTCGTGTGATATGTTTTTAATTGAAAGTTTCTTTTATGGCAACTGGTACTGTTAAGTGGTTCAATGATTCCAAAGGTTTTGGCTTCATCACTCCTGATGACGGCGGCGAGGATCTGTTCGCACACTTCTCCGCAATCAATATGACCGGTTTTAAGACCCTCAAAGAAGGTCAGAAAGTCCAATTCGAAGTCACGCAAGGCCCGAAAGGCAAGCAAGCTTCCAACATCCAGGGCGTGTAATACCTCTCCCCCGGAAGCAAAAGACCCCGCGCAAGCGGGGTTTTTTTTCGCCCTCCGCAAGCCGGTCACTGCTTCCCCGCGCGCCTTCACAGCCAGCCCGCCCTATATAGATAGCGGTGGATTTCCTCGTTCAGCGCAATTAGCCCGGCCGTGGCCGCCTCGGTGTCGTCGGCCGGCGGATCGGGAAACAGCCCGGACAGCAACTGGCAGTGCGCGCCGAGCGCCCTGCCCCGCGCCACGAGCAAGTCGAGTTCCGGGCCCGGCGCCGCAGCCGCCAGCCGCGCCGCTTCGCCGACCAGCCAGTCGCCGCGCACCTGGGCGTACACGAGCCTGCCGATCCGCTCCGCCTGCGCCCGCCCCGCTGCATGCATGCCGGCCTCCGCACCAAGTAAAAAGCCCCGCCTCTTGCAAGGCCGGGGCTTTCATCCTATCCGAAGCGGCGAAGCGCTGTCGCCTGCTTACATGTGCTCGATCATCACCTCGCCGAAGCCGGAACACGAGACCTGGGTCGCGCCCTCCATCAGGCGCGCGAAGTCGTAGGTGACCTTCTTGGAAGTGATCGCCTTTTCCATCGAGCTGATGATCAGGTCGGCGGCCTCAAGCCAGCCCATATGGCGCAGCATCATCTCGGCCGACAGGATCAGCGAACCCGGGTTCACATAGTCCTTGCCCGCGTACTTCGGCGCGGTGCCGTGGGTGGCTTCGAACATCGCCACCGAGTCCGACATGTTGGCGCCCGGCGCGATGCCGATGCCGCCGACCTGGGCCGCCAGCGCGTCCGAGACGTAGTCGCCGTTCAGGTTCAGGGTGGCGATCACGCTGTACTCCGCCGGGCGCAGCAGGATCTGCTGCAGGAAGGCGTCGGCGATCGAATCCTTGACCGTGATGTCGCGGCCGGTCTTCGGATTCTTGAACTTGCACCATGGGCCGCCGTCGATCAGCTCGGCGCCGAATTCTTTCTGGGCGAGCGCGTAGCCCCAGTCACGGAAGCCGCCTTCGGTGTACTTCATGATGTTGCCCTTGTGGACGATGGTCACGGAGGGCTTGTCGTTGTCGATCGCGTACTGGATCGCCTTGCGCACCAGGCGCTCGGTGCCTTCGCGCGAGACCGGCTTGACGCCGATGCCCGAGGTTTCCGGGAAGCGGATCTTCTTGACGCCCATTTCCTTGGTCAGGAATTCGATGACCTTCTTCGCGCCCTCCGAGCCTTCGGCCCATTCGATGCCGGCGTAGATATCTTCGGAGTTCTCGCGGAAGATCACCATGTCGGTCTTTTCCGGTTCCTTCAGCGGCGAAGGCACGCCCTTGAAGTAACGCACCGGGCGCAGGCAAACATACAGGTCGAGTTCCTGGCGCAGCGCCACGTTGAGCGAGCGGATGCCGCCGCCTACCGGCGTGGTCAGCGGGCCCTTGATCGAGACCACATAGTCCTTCAGCACGTCCAGGGTTTCGGATGGGAGCCAGACGTCGGGGCCGTAGACCTGGGTCGACTTCTCGCCGGCGAAGATTTCCATCCAGCTGATCTTGCGCTGGCCGCCGTAGGCCTTGGCCACGGCTGCGTCGACCACCTTGATCATCACCGGGGTGATGTCGACGCCGGTGCCGTCGCCTTCGATATAGGGAATGACCGGGGTGTTCGGAACGGTGAGCGAGAAATCGGCGTTGACGGTGATTTTCTGGCCGTCGGCCGGGACCTTGATATGTTGGTACATCGTGTTCTCCCAAGTAGCCACATGCGGGCGTGGCATGCGATCTGAATTACAATGGTGAAGCTGCTAGTCTTGTATAAGACATGGATGTGGCGTCTTGCATTATGCACCAGTATTTTGCCGGATGCCACGCAAGCACCCAAGCACTTTCCGCCCCGGCGGCCCCTGATTCTAGTTTCACCCGTTCGACATGGCCCTGATCCTTTTTAATAAACCCTTCCAAGTCCTTTGCCAGTTCAGTCCGCAGGAGGGCCGCGAATCGCTGGCCGACTACCTGAAGATCCCCGGCATCTACCCCGCCGGGCGGCTGGACGCGGACAGCGAAGGCCTGATGCTGCTGACCGACGACGGCAAGCTGCAACATAAGATCGCGCACCCGGATCACAAGGAAGCCAAGACCTACCTGGTGCAGGTGGACGGCGTGGTGGACGCGGCCGCGCTGGCGCGCCTGCAGGCGCCGCTCGACCTGGGCGACTTCGTCACCAAGCCCTGCCGCGCGGTGCGCATCGAGGAGCCGGGCTGGCTGTGGCCGCGCAATCCGCCGATCCGCGCGCGCGCCGACAAGCCGACCAGCTGGATCGCGATCACGCTCGAGGAAGGCAAGAACCGGCAGGTCAGGAGGATGACGGCGGCGGTGGGCTTGCCTACTTTGCGGCTGGTGCGCAGCAGTATCGGGCCGTTTTCGCTGGCGACGCATCCGTTGATGCCGGGGGAGTATGTTGAGGTGCAGGCGGCCGCGTTGCGGTAAGCGGTTCGTGGCCTGCGCGCTAACTTGGGCGGAACAATGCCAGTGGCATTGTTCCGCCCAAGTTTGCATGAGCAGCACTGGAAATAAAAAAACCGCCGGCCCAAGAGCCGGCGGTTTTCATTTGGTACTACCTAGGGACGATTACGCCAGCAATTCCAGCGCCGCGTTGAAGGTCGCGCTCGGACGCATCACCGCCTTGACCTTGGCGTCGTCGGCCTTGTAGTAGCCGCCGATATCAACCGGCTTGCCCTGCACTTCCAGCAGTTCGGCGACGATCTTGGCTTCGTTCTCGGCCAGGGTCTTGGCCAGCGGAGCGAAGGTGGCTGCCAGGCCGGCGTCTTCGCTCTGCGCCGCCAGTTCCTGGGCCCAGTACATCGACAGGTAGAACTGGCTGCCGCGGTTGTCGAGTTCACCGGTCTTCGGCGACGGCGACTTGCGGTTGTCCAGCAGCTTGCCGGTGGCCGCGTCCAGCGTCTTGGCCAGCACCTTGGCCTTGTTGTTGCCGGTCTTCAGGCCGAGGTCTTCCAGCGACACCGCCAGCGCCAGGAATTCGCCCAGCGAATCCCAGCGCAGGTGGTTCTCTTCGACCAGCTGCTGCACGTGCTTCGGAGCCGAACCGCCGGCGCCGGTTTCGTACATGCCTCCGCCCGCCATCAGCGGAACGATCGACAGCATCTTGGCGCTGGTGCCCAGTTCCAGGATCGGGAACAGGTCGGTCAGGTAGTCGCGCAGGATGTTGCCGGTCACCGAGATGGTGTCCAGGCCGCGGCTGACGCGCTCCAGCGTGTAGCGCATCGCACGCACCTGCGACATGATCTGGATGTCCAGGCCGGTGGTGTCGTGATCCTTCAGGTAGGTCTTGACCTTCTTGATCAGTTCATTCTCGTGCGGACGGTACGGGTCGAGCCAGAACACGGCCGGCATGCCCGAGTTGCGCGCGCGGGTGACCGCCAGCTTGACCCAGTCGCGGATCGGCGCGTCCTTCACCTGGCACATGCGCCAGATGTCGCCCTTCTCCACGTTCTGGCTCATCAGGACTTCGCCGGTGGCGATGTCGGTGATGTTGGCCACGCCGTCTTCCGGCACTTCGAAGGTCTTGTCGTGCGAGCCGTATTCCTCGGCCTGCTGCGCCATCAGGCCCACGTTCGGGACGGTGCCCATGGTCTTCGGATCGAAGGCGCCGTGCCATTTGCAGAAGTTGATGACTTCCTGGTAGATGCGGGCGAAGGTCGATTCCGGAATGACTGCCTTGACTTCCTTCAGGCGGCCGTCGGCGCCGTACATCTTGCCGCCGGCGCGGATCATGGCCGGCATCGACGCGTCGACGATGACGTCGTTCGGCGAGTGGAAGTTGGTGATGCCCTTAGCCGAGTCGACCATGGCCAGCGGCGGACGGTGTTCCTGGCAGGCGTGCAGGTCGCGCTCGATCTCTTCGCGCTGCGAGGCCGGCAGGCCGGCGATCTTGTTGTACAGATCGGCCATGCCGTTGTTGACGTTGATGCCGAGGCTGTCGAACAGGGCGCCGTGCTTCTCGAAGGCCTCCTTGTAGAACATGCGCACGCAGTGGCCGAACACGATCGGGTGCGAGACCTTCATCATGGTCGCCTTGACGTGCAGCGAGAACAGGATGCCGGTGTTCTTCGCGTCTTCGATCTGCTTCTCGTAGAACTCGAGCAGGGCCTTGCGGCTCATGAACATCGAGTCGATGATCTCGCCATCCTGCAGCGCGACCTTCGGCTTCAGCACGATCGCCTGGCCGCTCTTGGTGATCAGTTCCATCTTGACGTCACGGGCGCCGTTCACGGTCATCGACTTTTCGCCGTGGTAGAAGTCGCCGTGGGTCATGTGCGACACGTGGGTGCGCGACGCCTGCGACCATTCGCCCATCGAGTGCGGGTTCTTGCGTGCGTATTCCTTGACGGCCTTCGGTGCGCGGCGGTCCGAGTTACCTTCGCGCAGGACCGGGTTCACGGACGAACCGATGCACTTGGCGTACTTGGCCTTGATGGCCTTCTCTTCGTCGGTCTTCGGATCGGCCGGGTAGTCGGGCAGCTTGTAGCCCTTGCCCTGCAGTTCCTTGATCGCGGCGTTCAGCTGGCCGACCGAAGCGGAAATGTTCGGCAGCTTGATGATGTTCGCATCCGGCTCCAGGGTCTTCTTGCCCAGCTCGGCCAGCGCATCGGGAACGCGCTGCTCTTCGGTCAGGTATTCCGGGAAGTTCGCCAGGATACGGGCGGCGACCGAGATGTCGCTCTGTTCGACCTTGATGCCGGCCGGCTTGGTGAAGGTGCTGACGACAGGCAGGAAGGCGTGGGTCGCCAGCAGGGGCGCCTCGTCGGTCAGGGTGTAGATGATGGTCGGATCGCTCATACGCTTTTTCCTCGATGCTCGCGTGGATGACACGCTATGTAAATTTGGTGCTTCTCGTGATGCTCAAGTCTTCTATAAGACATAAGACGGGCGTTTCACATTATGCACCAGTATTTTACTGTGCGCCATGGTTTTAGACGATATGCCTTCCGCCAGGGCGCACCGGCAACGCGAGCTCGACAGTGGCCGCGCCAAGCAAAAAAACCCGCCGGGACCAATGGTCGGGCGGGTCTTTCTACTGCACAGAACTTGCCAGCGCGGCCTAGGCCGCGCGCACGCGGTTGTTAGGCCGACAGTGCCTTGATGGCGGCAGCCAGGCGGCTCTTGTGGCGCGCTGCCTTGTTCTTGTGGATGATCTTCTTGTCAGCGATGCTGTCGATGGTCGACACGGACTGCTGGAAGATGGTGGTTGCAGCGGCCTTGTCGCCAGCCTGGATGGCCTTGCGAACTGCCTTGATTGCGGTGCGCAGGGTCGAACGCTGTGCCGAGTTGTGCGCGTTTTGCTTAACTGCTTGACGAGCGCGTTTGCGCGCTTGTGCGGTATTTGCCATGGAATTTCCTAAATCGGGGTCAAGTTGCGTTTGCAAACATTAGCGAGTGAAACCGGCGCTCTTCCGTGCCTGCCCAACGATTAGTGTCTGCCAACAGAATTCAGTACAGCCCACGATTATAGCGAAAGATTCATGTCAGGGCAATTCATAATTCACTTTCAGCCGATTTCTGGGCGTGCGCGCGTTGTTGCCCCAGTATAATGTCGGCCCATGAACCTGCTCAGAACTCTCGCCGCTATTTCCAGCATGACCATGGTGTCCCGCATCACGGGCCTGCTGCGCGAAAGCCTGTTCGCGGCCGCCTTCGGCGCCTCGAACTACACCGACGCCTTCAACATCGCCTTCCGCCTGCCCAACCTGTTGCGGCGCCTGTTCGCCGAGGGCGCGTTCTCGCAGGCCTTCGTCCCGATTCTCACCGAGTACAAGACTAAGCACGGCCAGGAGGCGACCAAGACCCTGGTCGACCATGTGGCGACCGTGCTGATCTGGGCGACCATGCTGACCAGCCTGCTCGGGATCATCGCCGCGCCCATCCTGATCCTCCTGATCGGTGGGGGCCTGCAGCGCGAGCCGGAAGCCTTCGAAGCTTCGGTGTTCATGACGCAATTGATGTTCCCCTACATCGCCTGCATGTCCTTCGTCGCGCTGTCGAGCGGCGTGCTGAATACCTGGCGCCAGTTCAAGATCCCGGCCTTCACGCCGGTGCTGCTGAACCTGTCGTTCATCTTCGCCGCCGTGGTCATGGCGGACTGGTTCGAACAGCCGATCTATGCGATGGCCGTGGGCGTCTGCATCGGCGGCCTGGCCCAGGTCGCGCTCCAGATCCCGTCCTTGAAGAAGCTCGCCATGCTGCCGCGCCTGTCGCTCAACCCGCTAACCGGCCTGCGCGACGCCGGCGTGCGCCGCATGCTCAGCAAGATGGGGCCCGCCGTGTTCTCCGTTGCCGCCGCCCAGATCAGCCTCCTGATCAATACCACGATCGCCGCCGGCATCGCCGCCGGCGCCGTCACCGCGCTGCAGTACGCGGACCGCCTGATGGAACTGCCGACCGCCCTGCTGGGCGTGGCCCTGGGCACCATCCTGCTGCCGGGCCTGGCGAAGGCGAATACCGAAGGCAACACCGAGGAATACTCGTCCCTGCTGGACTGGGGCCTGCGCCTGACCTTCCTGCTCGCGATTCCCGCCGCGGTGGGCATGGCAACCCTGGCGACGCCGATGATCGCCACCCTCTTCCACTATGGGAATTTCGACAACGCCGACGTTGCCGCTTCGTCGATGCCGCTGATGGCCTACAGCGCGGGGCTGCTCGGCTTCATCCTGGTCAAGACCCTGGCCCCGGCCTTCTTCGCGCGCCAGGACGTGCGCACACCGGTGCGCATCGCGGTGGGCGTGCTGGTGGCGACCCAGCTGATGAACCTGGTGTTCGTGCCGCTGTTCGGCGTGGCCGGCCTGGCGCTGTCGATCGGCGCCGGCGCCTGCCTCAACGCGGCCTTCCTGTACAGCGGCCTGCGCAAGCGCGAGATCTATGTGCCGCAGCCGGGCTGGAGAAAGTTCTTCTTCAAGCTGGTGGTGGCCGTGACGGTGATGGGCGCGGTGTCGTGGTTCGGCCAGGCGCAGTTCGACTGGGTTGCGATGCGGGCGACGCCGCTGCTGCGCGCAGGCGCGCTGGTCGCCATCATCGGCGCCGCAGGCGTCGCTTACTTCGGCGTGCTGGTGGCGCTGGGTTTCCGCCCGCGCGACTTCAAGCGCCGCGCCGGTTGATCGGCACAAGAGGCTGATGTGGCGCGATCAGAAGGGCGCCATACATTCAAAAGCGAACCCTGGCCCTCCTGCCGACGCGACCAATTGCCGCACGGGGAATCACGGCCGTATCACTCGATATCGGCCGACGATGCTTTGCCATCAAGGCAGGCTCATGTCCAAACTAAGCCTGCTGAGAAGGACGAAGGTGACAAGCGCCAGGCCGAGCAGCGACACCACAAAGAGTGCGGCCGCCTTGCCGGCCGCGCGCAACACCGCGCGCTTCTCTTCCTCGATCTTCTTCTCCTTCTTCCCTTGATCGTAATGCCACTTGACAGCGAAGAACATGCCCGTGGCTAACACAAGAACCTTGAACGTAAAGAAGACTATAGGGAACCAATCCATCATTTCAGTATTTCCCGGTTGTTACTTAATACTATCTATCCTGAGGACCACGACGAACGAGTTTGGAACCAGGTTTGTCGCATGCAGATGAGAGGAGAAAACCTCGACAGCTGCCAGCAAAGTGGTGTTGCTACATGTTCTGGGGCATTCTACGTAAAAGCAATTTCCATACATTGAGACAAAATGTCCCAGTTGAAAACCATACAAGACGAGGTTTTGCCGATCTGGTTGCCGCGATTGGCCGTGCAAGGCGGGCCACGTTTTTTGCAGATCGCGGATGCGTTGCAGGCGGCGGTGGAAGACGGATCGCTGAAACCGGGCGATCGTCTGCCTCCACAGCGCCAGTTGGCGGCACAGCTGCACGTCGACCTGACGACGGTCACGCGCGCATACGACGAAGCCAGGCGCCGCAACCTGTTGGAAGGTCGCGGCGCTCGCGGGACGTATGTCGCGGCGCCGAAAGTCGAATTGAACGCGATCCTCGACCTGAGCATGAATACCCCGCCACCGCCGGATGGCGTGGACTTCGACGACATGTTGAAACAAGGTTTGTCTCAAGTACTGATGAGGGCAGACAATGCATTGCTGATGACTTACCACCTGGGCGGCGGGAGCGACTCCGACCGCAAGGCTGCAGCCAAATGGCTCGCACCGATGTTTGGCCATCCGGATTCCGGACAGCTTGTGGTCTGTCCGGGTGCGCAAGCGGCGATCGCCGCATTGATCCTTGCACTGACCGAGCCTGGAGATATCATCCTGGCAGAGCCGACGACTTATCCGGGCTTGCGTACCGCAGCGACCCAATTCGGCCGGCGCATCATGGTGGTGGAAGCGGACAAGCACGGGATGGTGCCCGAGATGCTCGAGGAAGCGTGCCGCCAGCACAAGCCTGGGCTGGTCTACCTCAATCCGACATTACAGAACCCGACCGCCATCACCATTCCGGAGCGCCGGCGCAAGGAACTCGCCGGCATCGCGAAGCGCTGCAATGTGCGCATCGTCGAGGACGATCCATACTGGCTCCTTGCCGATTCCCCACCACCGCCTATTGCCACGTTCGCCCCGGAACAGGTGTATTACATTTCGACCCTGTCGAAATGCCTGACGCCCGGTTTGCGTGTCGCCTTTGTTTTCCTGCCCAATCCGCAGGAACGCGAACGTTTCCTGGCCGCGCTAAGATCGTTTGCGCTAATGGCCGCTCCTTTGACGGCCGCACTGGCTACTCAGTGGATCGTCGACGGTTCGGCCGGAGAATTGATGAAAGGCGTACGCAAGGAGGCGCGCCTGCGCCACCGGATGGCCCGGGATATCCTGGCGGGGCGGTACAGCGGCGCCGGAGACGGACTGCATGTATGGCTCGAGTTGCCGGCGTATTGGAATTCCTCGCAGCTTGCGCGCGCAGCCGACAGCGAAGGGATCGTAGTCACGCCGGCGGAGGCATTCGCGACAGGCAGCGAATCCGTGAATGCGATTCGGATCTCATTGGGTAGCATCAAGGATCGTGGACGCTTGCAGGCGGGGCTTCAACGGCTGTCTCATCTGCTTGCGCGGCGGCCCGAGTCCTTCAGTGCTGCTGTGGTTTAGCTATCCAGGAAACACTGTGTTTCGTTCGGCTGTTCTCTCGATGCACATTGACAGCTAAGCGAAGAGCGCCGTGAATTCGGCCACGCGATGCACATCGATTCCGCGTGCCTGTTCGGCATAGAGCTGATGGCTGGTCGGCTTGAGGAACACCCTGGGCCTGACCGTCGGCCCAGACGAGCGCAGCTCCGCATCCAGGCCGAGCGAGCCGGCGGCCGTCGGGATCTCGTTGGCGATGCGCACAGCGAAAGGCGGTTCGAGGCCTTGGTCTTCGGACTCCCACAGGTCGTAGATCCGGTCAAACGCGGCCTGGCTGACTTCCACCCATAAGCCGATGCAGTACGGGTCTTCACGGGATTCGACCGGCAAAGGCAGCACTGCCCGGATGAAAAACCGCTCTTCCCCGATGATGCAAAGATCGCTGTTGTCCCGAAGGAGGCGCAAGCGCTCTTCTTCGGACAGTTTGGCCGCATCGTCGGGCCGGCGGAACGTCAGCTCCATTTCCTCCAGCGGGTGCTCCATGCCACATTTTGCACAAATCAAGGTAAAACTCCCTCATAAGATCGATACATCGAGCACCCGCTAGCGCCGCGCCGGCTGTCCCTCTTGCGGTATTTCTTGCGGTTCCTGTGGCGGTTCTTGTGGCGGTTCCTGCGGCGCGTCCTGAGGCTGCTCCTGCTGCGGTTCCGGCGGCGGCTCTGCCGGCGGGTCCTCGGCAGGCGGTGGAGCAGCCGGCGGTCCGGCCGGTGCAGGCACCGGTGCCGGCGCAGGCACCGCCGGCGGAGCCGGCGTCGGGGGCGGCACGGGCGTCCCGGGAGCATTCTGCACACCCGGCATCAGCAAGCCCTGCCCACTGGCCATGAACTTCCAGTCCGAGATCTTTTCCTTGTTCTCGAAATTCTGGAAACGGCCGTCGAAATTGGCGATCTTGAGCGGCTTCGCAGTCGACAGGCTATAGACGGCAACGACACCTTTCTGGTCGCCCAGGTACACGATGCCCCAATCTGCCTTACCGGTCATGGGGTCGACGAAGATCTTGCGCAGGTGCCTGCGCACGCCGGGAAAGCGCGGGTCCTTGAGCAGTTCCTGCAGGGTCGGCGGCTGCGGCGGCATCCCGCGCGGCGTGGCGGCGGCATAGCTCTGCAAGGCCGCGCCGAAGGCGGCGCCGATCTCCAGCAGTTCCTCTTCGGCGGCCGCGCGCTGCAGCAGGGAGCCGATCTTGAGCGTGGCCGCGCCGACCATGCCGATGATGGCCACGAAGATCACCAGCCCAAGGTAGGTGAACCCGCCCTGCCGCTCGCGCATGCTTACCATTCCGCGTAAGGACGCCCGTTGCGGTCGTTGCCGGGCGCGCCGCTGTGCAGGTTATACAGTTCGCCCTGCTCCCCTTCCTCGGGCGGCACGACGACCCAGGTCTCGCGGCTCTCCGTGATCGGGTCGTACGGAATCTCGCGCAAGTATTTTTTCTCGACCAGCTGCTCCAGCGAATCAGGATAGCGCCCGTTGTCGCCACGGTACTGGTCGATCACGATGCGCGTGTTGCGCAGGTTTTCAAGCAGGATGGTTTCCTTGGACTTGTCCACGCTGGGGAAGAAGCGCGGCACGGCCAGGGTCAGCAGCAGCGCGACGATGCCCAGCACGATCAGCAGCTCGATCAGGGTGAAGCCGCGATGCTGGGAGAAACAGCGGCGGACGCGATTCATCATGTTCACCATTTGTTGTAGGGGACGCCGTTCAATCCCTCTTTCTGCGACAGCGAGAACACATCGTAGACGTCGTCGCCTTCGCGCGGCTCGTTCGGTTCGCTGGCGTAGCTGCGCTTGCCCCAGGTGGCGGCTTCGCTCAGCTCCGGATCCGGATTGAAGGGATCGCGCGGCAGGCGCCGCATGAAGTAGATCCTGGCCTGCTTTGGGCTGCGCAAGTCGCGCACGCCCTCCACCAGCACTTCCAGGCGCGGCGGATAGCCGGTGGCGCCGGCGGCCTTGGCCACCCTGCCCTCGTCGCTGGCCTTCTTGTAGGCGTCGATGCCGGCGCGGATCTCGCGCAGCGCGCGCCGCAGTTCCTGCTCGTCGCGGCGCTGGGCCGTCACCTGCGCCACAGGCATCACCAGGGTGCCCAGCAGCGCCAGGATCGCCAGGGTCACCAGCAGCTCGATCAGGGTGAAGCCGCGGCGCGGGGCCGGGCCGCAAAACGCATTCATGGCTGGGTCGGCGGCGTGGCTGGCGGGGTTGCGGGCGGCGGCGGCGCGACCGGCGTCACCTGGACGTTGGCGGGAGCGGGAGCGGGAGCAGGCGCAGCGCCCGGCGGGCTGGAA
>NZ_JAGKSG010000043.1:0-38664 GCF_018119385.1 Massilia sp. AB1
CCCCCCCCCCCCCCTTTTTTTTTTCAAGCAGAAGACGGCATACGAGATCAGTATCAATGTCTCGTGGGCGCGGAGTTGTGTATAAGCGACAGGGCCCTGCTCGGCTTCGAGGCCAATATCACCGACCGCACCACGGACGGCGGCGTGCTGCACCGCGTGCGCGTGGGCCCGTACACCCAGGTCGAAGCCGTCAACAAGGCGCGCGCCAAGCTGCTCGACAGCGGCATCGACGTCGCCATCGTCCGCAACCAGAAATAAGGACCGCCATGCGAGCACTGCGCCGCCTGTTCTGCACCGCCGCCCTGCTGGGCCTGTCCGGCCTCGCAGCCCTGCCGGCCCACGCTTCCGCGAGCGCGCCCAAGGACGGCGTCGAGTACAAGACGCTTCCTTCGCCGCAGCCGACCGACGCCGGTCCGCGCAAGGTGGAAGTGATCGAGTTCTTCGCCTATTACTGCCCGCATTGCTACGCCTTCGAGCCGCTGCTGGCGGACTGGGTGCGCAAGCAGGGCGACGCCGTCGTGTTCAGGCGCGTGCACGTGCCGCGCGACGCCAGTGTCCTGCCGCAGCAGCGCATGTTCTACACGCTCGAATCGCTCGGCCTGGTCGAGCAGTATCACGCCAGGGCCTTCGCCGCGATGCACGTCGAGCGCCTGCGCCTGGCCAGCGACGAGCAGGTGTTCGACTGGGCGGCGCGCGCCGGCGTCGACCGCGCCCGCTTCATCGACGCCTACCGCTCCTTCGGCGTGCAGGCCAAGCTGCGCCGCGCTTCCACCCTGATGCAGGACTACGGCGTGACCCACTGGCCGATGCTGGCCGTGGACGGCCGCTTCCTGACCTCGCCGGGCATGGTGGCCGAAGGCGCGGAGGGGAATCCGTCCGAAACCCAGCTGCTCCAGGGCACCCTGCAGGTGCTGGACCAGCTGGTCGCGAAAGCGAAAGCCGACAAGAAATGACCGGACGGCCGGGCCACGCGGACCGGGTCTTCATTACCGGCGCCTCGAGCGGCATCGGCGCCGCCCTGGCGCGCGAGTATGCGGCGCGCGGCGCCGTCCTCGGCCTGGTGGCGCGGCGGCGCGAGCTGCTCGCCGACCTGGCGGCTTCCCTTCCCAATCCCGGGCTTCACCGCGTCTATGCGCTCGACGTGTGCGACCACGCGGCGCTCGCGCAGGCCGCGGCCGATTTCATCGAGGCCCATGGCGGCGCCGACATCGTCGTCGCCAACGCGGGCATCTCACACGGCACGCTCACCGAGCTTCCACAAGACCTGCCGGTGTTCGCTGCCATTTTCGCCACCAACGTCAACGCCATGGCGGCCACCTTCGCGCCCTTCATTGCGCCCATGAAGAGCCAGACCGGCCCCTGCCGGCTGGTCGGCATCGGCAGCGTGGCGGGCGTGCGCGGGCTGCGCGGAGCCGGCGCCTACTGCGCTTCGAAGGCGGCCGTGCGCACTTACTGCGAATCGCTGCGCCTGGAGATGCGCGGCTCGAACATCAGGGTCGTCACCATCGCGCCCGGCAATATCGATACTCCCATGACCCGCAACAACCGTTTTCCCATGCCTTTCCTGATGAGCGCCGAACGCTTCGCCACGCAGGCCGCGGCCGCCATCGCGCGCGGCGACAGCTACCGCGTGCTGCCCTGGCAGATGGGCCTCGTGGCCAGGCTGCTGCGCCTGCTGCCCAATGTCGTGTTCGACGCCGTGTTTTCACGTGCTCCGACCAAACAACGCAAGGAGGAAGCATGAACGCCGCCCACATCGCCGCCCTCTCCCGGTCGGGCGTGGCCGTCGAAGTCGTCCATGAAACCGGCTCGACCAATGCCGACCTGCTGGCGCGCGCCGCCAGCCTCGCCGGACCACTGCTGCTGGTGGCCGAGAACCAGACCGCCGGACGCGGCCGCGCGGGACGCAGCTGGCTGTCCTCGCCGGAAGGCTCGCTGACCTTCTCGCTGGCCTGGCGCTTCGAGGGCGGCCCGCAGACCCTGATCGGCCTGCCGCTCGCGATCGGCGTGGCGCTGGCCGAAACCCTGGCCGGCCTCGGCGTGCAGGTCCAGCTGAAGTGGCCAAACGACGTGCTCAAGGACGGCGACAAGCTGGCCGGCATCCTGGTCGAGACCCTGTCCGCACCGGGCGGCGGGATCTGGGCCGTCACCGGCATCGGCCTGAACCTCCTGATGCCGGACGAGATGGAAGCGCGCCTGGGGCGCAGCGCGGCCGGCGTGCCCTGGCTGGCGCGCATGGAGCGCGACGCGCTGATGGCGGCCCTGCTCGACGGCCTGGCCGCCGCCCTGCGCGAATTCGCCGTACGCGGCTTCGGCGCGTTCAGCGCGCGCTGGAACCTGCGCCATGCCTGGCAAGGCGAAACCGTGGTCCTGCTCGACGCCGGCAAGGTGGTGCAGGAAGGCCTGGCGGCCGGCGTGGACGACAGCGGCAGGCTGCTGCTCGACACGCCGGAGGGCCGCGTTCCCGTGCTGGCGGGCGATGTGTCGCTGCGGGTGAAGGCATGAGCGCCCTGCTGCTGATCGACGCCGGCAATACCCGCATCAAGTGGGCACTGGCGCGCGGCGGCACGGCGCTCGGCCAATGGCAGGCCGAGGGCGTGGCCCCGCATACCGAAATGGAACGCCTGGCGGCCCAGTGGAAGGCCCTGGGCGCCACGCAGGCGCTGGTATCGAACGTGGCCGGACTGGATGCGCGCGAACGCATCGCCGCCGCCCTTCCCCATGGGCTGCCTGTCGAGTGGTTCGCCTCTACCCTGCAGCGCGCCGGCCTGCGCAACGGCTACCGCGAACCGGAACGCCTGGGCTGCGACCGCTTCGCCGCCGCCATCGGCGCGCGCGCGCTGGCGCCCGCCGAGAACCTGATCGTCGCCACTTGCGGCACCGCCACCACGGTCGATGCGATCACGGCGGACGGGCGCTTCCTGGGCGGGATGATCCTGCCTGGCCTGGCCCTGATGGCGGCCGCGCTGGCGCGCAATACCGCCCAGCTGCCCCAGGTGGCGCCAGGTGCGGCACCGCCGCCCCTGTTCGGCGACAATACGGACGACGCCATCGTTTCCGGCTGCCTGTCGGCCCAGGCCGGGGCCATCGAGCGCGCCGTGGCGGGCCATGGGGCCTCGAGCTGCATCCTGTCCGGCGGCGCGGCGCCGTATATCGGACCCGCCCTCAAGATCGGGCACCGGATGGTCGATAATATCGTGCTGGTCGGCCTGCACGCGGCGGCCGCCGGCGCTTGAACAAGGGAAAGGGACCTGTGCTGAAATTCGTCTTCTGGGCATTGCTGGCGCTGAACGCCGTGCTGTTCGCCTATGGCCGCGGCTACCTCGGTACGCCCGCCGGCAGCGAGCGCGAACCCGCGCGCCTGAAGAACCAGCTGGCCACCGAGCGCATCGCCCTGCTGAGCGAGACCGAGGCGAAGACGCTGGCCGAGAGCACCAAGCCGGCGCAAGAAGCGCCGGCCGAACCCGCGTCCCCCGCGCCGGCGCCGGCGGCAGCGCTGCTGGCCTGCGTGCAGGCGGGCCCCTTCGCCTCGGGCGAGCTGCGCCGTTTCGAATCCCGCGTCGCACGCCTTGACCTGGGCGAGCGCCAGTCGCGCATCAGCGTCCCTTTCCAGGAAGTGAGCAGCTACATGGTCTACCTGCCGCCGGCCGGCGGCAAGGAAGGCGCCGACAAGCGCAGCGCCGAACTCAAGGAACGCGGCGTCGACAACTTCTTCGTGATGCAGGGCGAGTCGCCGATGAAGTATGCGATCTCGCTGGGCGTGTTCAAGACTGAGGCCGCAGCCCAGACCCAGGCAGCCGCCCTGGGCCGCCAGGGCGTGCGCGGCGTGCGCATCCTGCCGCGCGGCCCGCAGGGCACGCGCACCGCTTACCAGTTCAGGAATATCGATGCCGGGACGCGCACCCGCATCGCCGCGATCGCCGGCGGGCAGCTGCGCGACTGCCCCTGATCAGCGCCTGACCACCAGGGGCTTGAGCCCGAGCGATCTGGGCACCTGGCGCGCCGCCTTCGCCGCCGCCTTGCGGGTCGCGAACGGTCCGCCGTACAGGCGGTTCACCGTCCCCGCCGTCACCACTTCCAGCGTACCCAGCGCCACGCCGGCCCGGGCCAGCTTTTCGCTCATCGCTTCCGCCGTGCCGCTGCGGCTGTATGAGCCCAGCTGGATGTAATAACCGGACGCCAGCTGCGCCACCGCGGCGCTGTCCGACTGCACCTTCTCTTCGAGCATCAGGGCCGCGATCTCCGGCGGGGCCGATTGCGCCAGCGAGGCCGCGGCGCGGCGCGTGCTGGCGATGCGCTCGGGATCGCTCGGGAACAGGCGCTCGATCTCGACCTTGTGGCTGCCCTTGGCCAGCAGGTCCAGCTTGAGCGCGGCCGTATAGGACAAGTCGATGATGCGGCTGCTGTGGAAGGGGCCGCGGTCGTTGATGCGCACGATCACGGATTTGCCGCTGTCGACGCTGGTCACGCGCACATAGGACGGAATCGGCAGGGTCGGATGCGCCGCCGTCATCTTGTACATGTCGTAGGGCTCGCCCGACGTGGTCTTCTGGCCGTGGAAGCGGTTGGCGTACCAGCTGGCCATGCCGCGCTGGACGAAGGGATCCTCGTGCAGGATCGGGGTGTAGGTCTGGCCGAACACCGAATACGGGCGGTTGCCCCACTTGGCGTAGGGCTCGTACTTGACCACGTCGGGAGGATTCTCTCCCGGAGCCTCGTCCTTGTAGTAGCCGGCAAGGCCGGACCCGGCCGCCGGCAGCTCGGGCGCCGCGCCATGTTTGGCCGCGGGCTTGTGCAGCCAGGGCAGCGGGATCAGCCTGAGGTAGTCCGCCGCCGTGTTGTTCGCCGGGGTGCTGCAGCCGGCGCCCAGGATGGCAAGTGCAACGACCGCCGAAAAATTCCTTCGAACGGCCATTGGTCGTCCTCCATCTATTACGTCTGCACGAGTTTACGATGTCTTTGAATACTCATCAATATGCCCGCGCCCAGGCCGAGCGTGATGAAGGCCGTGCCGCCGTAGCTCATGAAGGGCAAGGGCACGCCGACGACCGGCAGAATGCCGGCCACCATGCCCATGTTCACGAAGGCGTAGGTGAAGAAGATCATCGTGATCGCGCCCGCCAGCAGGCGCGAGAACTGGTTCGGCGCATTGGCCGCGATCATCAGCCCGCGCCCGATCAGGAGCAGGTAGACGAACAGCAGCACCAGGTTGCCGACCAGGCCGAATTCCTCCGAATACACGGAAAACACGAAGTCGGTGGTCCGTTCCGGCACGAATTCGAGGTAGCCCTGGGTGCCCTTCATGTAGCCCTTCCCGCTCACGCCGCCCGAGCCGATCGCGATGATCGACTGGATGATGTGGAAGCCCTTGCCCAGCGGGTCGGAGGTCGGATCGATCAGGGTCATCACCCGCTCGCGCTGGTAGTCGTGCATCATCGACCAGCCGATCGGCAGGCTGGCCGCGCCCATCACGGCCAGCGCGATGATCGCCTTCCAGGACAGCCCGGCCAGGAAGATCACGTACAGGCCCGAGGCCGCCACCAGCAGCGCGGTGCCGAGGTCGGGCTGCTTGGCGATCAGGGTCACCGGGATCAGGAGCAGGACGGCCGCGATGGCGAAGGACTTCCAGTTGCCGACCGTGGCCTTGGTCTGGAAGTACCAGGCCAGCATCAGCGGCATCGCGATCTTGAGGATCTCGGAAGGCTGGATGTCGACCCCGACGTGCAGCCAGCGGCGCGCGCCCTTCTTGATGATGCCGAACATGGCCACCGCAATCAGCAGGGCCACCCCGAAGGTGTAGATCGGCACGGCGAGACGCATCAGGGTCTGGGGCGGAATATTCGCCGCCACCCACATGATGGCGAAGGACAGCAGGAAGTTGCGGATCTGGTGCTCGACGCGGTCCGGGAAGTCGGCGCCGGCCGAGGTCATGGTGATCATGCTGATCGTCATCAGCACGAACAGAATCAGGGTCAGCGGGCCGTCGAAGACGGTGAAATACGGACGCAGGCGGCGCCGCAGCGAGCGTCGTTCTGGAATGTGCGCCATGGCTTATTCCTTTCTGGTGGTGGCGGGCGCTGCCGCGGTCTGGACCGTGGCCGCCGCGGGAACAGCAGCCGGAGTGGTCGCACGCTTCACGGTGGCGGCGCCGGCGGCCGGCACGTCTTTCGGCTTCGGCGGCGGTGGGCGCTTGCCCAGCAGATAATAGTCGAGCGCCTTGCGCGCGATCGGCGCCGCCGAGGCCGCGCCGAAGCCGGCGTTCTCGACCACCAGGGCCAGCGCGATGCGCGGCTTGTCGGCCGGCGCGAAGGCGACGTACAGCGCATTGTCGCGGTGGCGCTCGTCGATCGCGTGGGCGTTGTACTTCTGGCCTTTCAGGCCGATCACCTGCGCGGTGCCGGTCTTGCCCGCCGAGATGTAGCCGGCGTTGGCGAAGGCGCGGTAGCCGGTGCCGTAGGATTCCTGCGTCACCCCGACCATCGTGTGCTTGATGAAGTCGATGTTTTCCTGCTTGAGCGGAATGCGGCGGGTCTCCTTCGGCACGGTCAGGGTGCGCTGGCGGGTGGCGCCGTCCTCGATCATCTTGACCAGGTGCGGCTTCATGACCACGCCATCGTTGGCCAGGTTGGCCACCGCGTGCGCCAGCTGCAGCATGGTGTAGTTGTTGAAGCCCTGCCCGATCGACACCGAGATGGTATCGCCGCCCACCCACTTCTGGGCCGCGCGGTTGCGCTTGAAGCGCTGCGCCTTCCATTCCTTGGATGGCAGCACGCCGGTCTTCTCGTGTTCGAGGTCGATCCCGGTCGGTTCGCCGAAGCCGAACTGGCGCATGAAGCCCGAGATCTTGTCGATGCCCATCTCGTTGCCGAGCTGGTAGTAATAGGTGTCGCAGGACTCCACCACCGACTTGTACATGTCGACGTAGCCGTGGCCGCCCGGCTTGTCGTCGTTGAAGCGGTGGCCGCCCAGCACGAAGAAGCCCGGATCGCGGATCCCGTCCGACGGACGGCGGTGCCCCAGCTCCAGCGCGGCCAGCGACATGAAGGGCTTGAAGGTCGATCCCGGCGGATAGGTGCCGGACAGCGGACGGTTCATCAGCGGGCGGTCGAGCGAGGTATTCAGCTCGTTCCAGTTCTGGCTGTCGATGCCGTCCACGAACAGGTTGGGGTCGAAGCCCGGGCGCGAGACATAGGCCAGCACGTCGCCGGTGCTCGGCTCGATCGCGACCAGGGCGCCGCGCTGCTCGCCGAAGGCTTCCTCGATCACCTTCTGCAGCTCGATGTCGAGCGAGAGGATCAGGTTGCTGCCCGCCACCGGGGCGGTGCGGCGCAGGGTGCGGATGGCGCGGCCGCCGGCCGAGCGCTCCACTTCCTCGTAGCCGGTCTGGCCGTGCAGGTGGCGCTCGTAGCGCTTTTCCACGCCTTCCTTGCCGATATGCTCGGTGCCGTTGTAATTGGCGGCGTCTTCGGTCTCCTCGAGGGCGTCGGCTTCGCGCTGGTTGATGCGGCCGATGTAGCCGATCACGTGCGAGGCGGTCTCGCCCAGCGGGTACTGGCGGAACAGGCGCGCCTGCACTTCCACGCCGGGGAAGCGGAAGCGCTGCGCGGTGAAGCGCGCCACCTCGTCGTCGGTCAGGCGGGTGCGGATCGGCACGCTCGCGAAGCTGCGCGACTCTTCCAGCAGGCGCTTGAAGCGGCGCCGGTCGCGCGGCTCGATGGACACCAGCTTGGCCAGCTCGTCGATGACGGAATCCAGGCTGGCGTGCAGCTTGGACGGATTGATCTCGAGGGTATAGGCGGAATAGTTGCGCGCCAGGACCACGCCGTTGCGGTCCACGATCAGGCCGCGGTTGGGCACGATCGGCACCAGCGCGATGCGGTTGTCCTCGGCCTGGGCGGCGTACTGGTCGTGGTGCAGCACCTGCAGCCAGACGAAGCGCGCCACCAGCAGGCCGAAGCAGACGAACACCAGTCCCACCAGCACCGTCAGGCGCAGGCGGAACTTGTGGATCTCGCGGTCGTTATCCTTGAATTCGGTCATGCTGGGCTACTACCAATATCAGATCGGGCGGGTATGGTCGCGGTCGACCGCGCGGCGCTGGGGCGCCAGCAGCAGCCAGGTGATCACCGGCCACAGGGCCACGGCCACCAGGCTTTCGACGAAGGTCAGCAGGCCGGGGAAGCGGCCCGAGACGGTGAAGTGCACGAAGGCCTGGATCGCCTGCGCCAGCAGCAGCAGCGGGAACACGTGCATGGCCTGGGTCATCAGGTGGAACCACAGCACGCGGCGGTGGATCATGATCGCCAGGTAGGACAGCAGCGTGTAAGCCAGCGCGTTCTCGCCCAGCAGGCTGGCGTCGTGCACGTCCATCAGCAGGCCCATGACGAAGGCGACGCCGATGCCGACCTTGCGCGGCTGGTGGATACCCCAGAACACGAGCACCAGCGCGACGAAGTCGGGCGCGCCCACCCAGCGGCCCCAGGGCAGCAGGTTGAGCATGAAGGCGCACACCAGGCTGAAGGCGATGAACAGCGGGCTGACGGGCAGCAGGATGTAATGCGGACGGTTACCGGGCATGGTCGGGTCCTGGAATCATTGTCCGGCCGGCGCCGCGGGGGCCGCGGCGGCGGGTGCGGGACGGGTCGTGGCAGGAGCGGCGCCTGCGCCTGCGGGCGGCGTGGCGCGCGTACCCGGCGTGAACAGCGGCGCGCCCTGGGTTGCCGGCGCTGCGCCTGCTGCCGTACCTTGCGCGGCGGGCGTTGCCGGACGGGTGGCGGGAGACGCGGTCGTTGCCGGCGCGGGCTGGGCGGGAGCGCCGCCCGTGACCGCGCCGCTCACCGGCGCGGTTTGCGTCTGGGCCTGGGCGCCGGGGGGCGCCTGCGGCGGCAGCGGCGAAGCCGGCAGCGGCGGCAGCGGTACCGGTTCCATCTTGGGCAGCTTGCGTCCACCCGCCTTGGCGGTTTCCGGCGCCGGGCGCGGCGGCAGCGGCATCTGCGACATGATCACCAGCACCTGGCGGTTGCGGTCGATGCCGCCCAGCGGCTGGGCGACCACGCGGCCGAAGGAGCCAGCGGCCTTCTCGACCTGGATCACGCGCGCCACCGCCAGGCCGGCCGGGTACATCCCGTCCAGGCCCGAGGTGACCAGCACGTCGCCGACCTGGATGTCGGCGTCCTGGGCCACGAAGCGCAGGTCGAGCAGGCCGGACTGGCCGCGGCCGTAGGCGATGCTGCGCAGGCCCGAGCGCAATACCTGCACCGGAATCGCCTGTTCCTTGTCGGTCAGGAGCGTGACTTCGGAAGTAAAGGGGAAGACGCGGGTGACCTGGCCGATCACGCCGGCATGGTCGACGATCGGCAGGCCCAGCACCACGCCGGCGCGCGCGCCGCGGTCGAGCACGATGCGGCGGGTCGAGGGATCGCGCGCGTCGTACAGGACTTCGCTCATCAGGGTCTTGACCGGCAGCTGCTCGCGCGCTTCCATCAGGCGGCGCAGGTGGGCGTTCTCGGCGGTCTGGAACTGGGCCTGCTGGAGCTGGCGCGCCTGCAGCAGCTGCTGGTTCTTCAGCTCGCGCACTTCCTTCTGCAGCGAAGACAGCGAGGAGAAATAGCCGCCCATGGAGCCCAGCGCCTCGCGCGGCATCAGGGCCGCCATCTGCACCGGATAGAGGACGGTGGCCGCGACCTGGCGCACCCCGGAGAGCAGGTTCATGCGGGCGTCGACCACCAGCAGCACGAGCGAGATGAGCGCGAACACGATCACCTTGACGCGCGCCGGGGCGCCTTGTTTGAAGAGCGGCGGAGGACTGTATTGCATGACGCTTAGTAAAGGAAATGCGGCCTACGAATGTCAAGGCGGGCAGGATGCGCACGGTGTAACCGCACGCCCTGCCCGCCCTGGCCTGACACCTGTCTTATTCGTACGAGAAGATCGAGCCCAGCTTGTCCATGCGCTCGAGGGCCATGCCCGAACCGCGCACCACGCAGGTCAGCGGATCTTCGGCCGCCAGCACCGGCAGGCCGGTCTCTTCCATCAGCAGGCGGTCGAGGTCGCGCAGCAGCGCGCCGCCGCCGGTCAGCATCATGCCCTTCTCGGCGATGTCGGCGCCCAGTTCCGGCGGCGCCTGTTCCAGCGCGTTCTTCACGGCCGACACGATCTGGTTCAGCGGGTCGGTCAGGGCTTCCAGGATCTCGTTGGACGAGATGGTGAAGGAGCGCGGGATGCCTTCGGACAGGTTGCGGCCCTTGACTTCCATCTCCTTGACTTCGGAACCCGGGAAGGCCGAACCGATGGCCTTCTTGATCGCCTCGGCGGTCTGCTCGCCGATCAGCATGCCGTAGTTGCGACGGATGTAGTTGACGATCGCTTCGTCGAACTTGTCGCCGCCCACGCGCACCGAACCCTTGTAGACCATGCCGCCCAGCGAGATGATGCCCACCTCGGTGGTGCCGCCGCCGATGTCGACCACCATCGAGCCGGTCGCATCCGACACCGGCAGGCCGGCGCCGATCGCGGCCGCCATCGGCTCTTCGATCAGGTAGACCTGCGAAGCGCCGGCGCCAAGCGCCGATTCGCGGATCGCACGGCGCTCGACCTGGGTCGAACCGCAAGGCACGCAGATGATGATGCGCGGCGACGGGCGGAAGAACTTGGAGTCGTGGACCATGCGGATGAACTGCTTGAGCATCTGCTCGGTGACGGTGAAGTCGGCGATCACGCCGTCTTTCATCGGGCGGATGGCTTCGATATTGCCCGGCACCTTGCCCAGCATCTGTTTCGCTTCCTTGCCGACCGCCTGGATCGTCTTCTTGCCGTTGGGGCCGCCTTCCTGGCGAATCGCCACGACGGACGGTTCGTCCAGGACGATGCCCAGGCCGCGGACGTAGATCAGCGTATTGGCGGTGCCGAGGTCAATCGCCAGGTCGTTCGAGAAGTAGCTGCGTAAAAAACCAAACATGAGTGTCCTGATGCGCATCAATGTGCGCCTAAACATTGATCGGGATGTCCTTGCCGCGCCCGCCCTCTTAGGTTTCACTGGGCCTCGCGGTCTTGTCATACGCTGCGGCAGCTTTCGGCACGACAACGCATTAGCCCGCCATTCTACCTTATAATTTGACGTTTACATGCCGAATACAAGGGCTTTTACCCCCTAATTCGAGTGCGAGATCGGCGCTGTTTCCAAGCTTTTATCGGCCGTAGCATGCCGTTGGCTGGTAAGTTGCCAACATTCATTATTCGCTCAACCACATTTTGCGCGCGCTTTCGCGCCGCGCCCGACATCATGTCCCTGACCCTTTCAGACGTAAAACGCATCGCCAACCTGGCCCAGCTCGATATGGACGAGGCCCATGCCGAGACCATGCTGGGCGAGCTGAACGGTATTTTCGCGCTGGCCGAGCAGATGCAGGCGGTCGACACCAGCGGCGTTGCGCCGTTGGCACAGCCGCTGGCCGCCATCCTGGCGCTGCCGCTGCGCCTGCGCGACGACGTGGTCACCGAGGCCAACCGCCGCGAAGACTACCAGGCGCCGGCGCCGAAGGCCCAGGACGGCCTGTACCTGGTGCCGAAGGTCATCGAGTAAACCGCTTTTACGAA
The DNA here is from genome assembly GCF_018119385.1 of Massilia sp. AB1. Classification (NCBI taxonomy): domain Bacteria; kingdom Pseudomonadati; phylum Pseudomonadota; class Betaproteobacteria; order Burkholderiales; family Oxalobacteraceae; genus Massilia; species Massilia sp. AB1. The sequence continues at coordinate 11,596 of NZ_JAGKSG010000043.1, forward strand.
TCGACACGCACATGCACACCAAGACCATCAAAGAGCTGTCCGCAGCCCTGCACAGCAAGCAGGTCTCAAGCACCGAACTGGCGCGCCACTACCTGGGCCGCATCGAGGCCAGCGGCCATAACGCCTTCCTGCACGTGGACCCGGAACTGACGCTGGCGCAGGCGGCCGCCGCCGACGCGCGCCTGGCGCAAGGCACCGCCGGCCCGCTGACCGGCGTGCCGATCGCGCACAAGGATATCTTCGTCACCCAGGGCTGGCGCACCACCGCCGGCTCGAAGATCCTGGAAGGCTATGTCAGCCCCTTCGACGCCACCGTGGTCGACCGCTTCAAGGCGGCCGGCATGGTCACGCTGGGCAAGGTCAACCTGGACGAATTCGCGATGGGCTCGGCCAACGAAAACTCGGCCTATGGCGCGGTGAAGAACCCCTGGGATGCGCTGGCCGTGCCGGGCGGTTCCTCGGGCGGCTCGGCCGCGGCCATCGCCGCGCGCCTGGCGCCGGCCGCCACCGCCACCGACACCGGCGGCTCGATCCGCCAGCCGGCCGCCTTCTGCGGCGTCACCGGCATCAAGCCGACCTACGGCCGCGTGTCGCGCTTCGGCATGATCGCCTTCGCCTCCTCGCTGGACCAGGGCGGCCCGATCGCCCAGACCGCCGAGGACTGCGCCCTGCTGCTGAACGAGATGAGCGGCTTCGACGAGCGCGATTCGACCAGCCTGACCCCGGACCAGGGCAATATCGGCGAGGACTATACCCGCGACCTGAACAAGCCCCTGAACGGCCTGCGGATCGGCGTGCCGAAGGAATACTTCGGCGAAGGCCTGGCCGCGGATGTCGAGCAGGCGGTGCGCGCGGCGCTGGATGAATTCGTCAAGCTGGGCGCCACCCTGGTCGAGATCTCGCTGCCGAAGACGGCGCTGTCGATCCCGACCTACTACATCATCGCCCCGGCGGAAGCCTCGTCCAACCTGTCGCGCTTCGACGGCGTGCGCTACGGCCACCGCGCCGCGGACTACAAGGATCTGCAGGACATGTACCGCAAAACCCGCGCCGAAGGTTTCGGCCGCGAGGTGCAGCGCCGCATCATGGTCGGCACCTATGTGCTGTGCCATGGCTACTACGACGCCTACTACGTGCAGGCGCAGAAGATCCGCCGCCTGATCGCCGACGACTTCCAGGCCGTGTTCCGCGACCAGTGCGACGTGATCATGGGCCCGGTGGCCCCGACCGTGGCCTGGGACCTGGGCTCGAAGGCGAACGACCCGGTGGCGAACTACCTGGCCGACATCTACACCCTGTCGACCAGCCTGGCCGGTTTGCCGGGCATGTCGATCCCCTGCGGCTTCGGCGGCGCCAATGGCAAGCGTCCGGTCGGCCTGCAAATCATCGGCAACTACTTCGGCGAAGCCAAGCTGCTGAACATCGCGCACATGTACCAGCAGGCGACCGACTGGCACCAGCGCGCGCCGGAAGGCGTCTGAGGACAGGAAAGAGAGAACAACTATGCAATGGGAAGTCGTCATCGGTCTTGAGAACCACGTGCAGCTCACGACCAACTCGAAAATCTTCAGCGGCAGCTCGATCAAGTTCGGCGCCGAGCCGAACACCCAGGCCAGTCCGGTCGACCTGGCGCTGCCGGGCGTGCTGCCGGTGCTGAACCGCGGCGCCGTCGAGCGCGCGATCCGTTTCGGCCTGGCCGTGGGCGCGAAGATCGCGCCGCACTCGGTCTTCGCACGCAAGAACTACTTCTACCCCGACCTGCCGAAGGGCTACCAGATCAGCCAGTTCGAGGATCCGGTGGTCCAGGGCGGCACGGTCAGCTTCGCCTACGAGAAGGATGGCAAGCTGGAGACCAAGACCGTCAACCTGACTCGCGCCCACCTCGAGGAAGACGCGGGCAAGTCGCTGCACGAGGACTATGCCGGCATGAGCGGCATCGACTTGAACCGCGCCGGCACGCCGCTGCTCGAGATCGTGTCCGAGCCGGAGATGCGCAGCGCCGCCGAAGCCGTGGCCTATGCCAAGGCGCTGCACTCGCTGGTGGTGTGGCTGGGCGTCTGCGACGGCAACATGCAGGAAGGCTCCTTCCGCTGCGACGTCAACGTCTCGGTGCGCCCGCTGGGCCAGAAGGAATTCGGCACCCGCTGCGAGATCAAGAACCTGAACTCCTTCCGCTTCATGGAAGAAGCGATCCACTACGAAGTGCGGCGCCAGATCGAGCTGATCGAAGACGGCGGCAAGGTGATCCAGGCGACCCGCCTGTGGGACCCGGACCGCAAGGAAACCCGCTCGATGCGCACCAAGGAAGACGCGCAGGACTACCGCTACTTCCCGGACCCGGACCTGCCGCCGCTGGTGATTTCGCAGGAGTGGATCGACCGCGTGAAGAACGACATGCCGGAACTGCCGGGCGCGATGCGCGCGCGCTTCACGGGCGACTACGGCCTGCCGGAATACGACAGCCTGGTGCTGACCTCCTCGCAGGCGATGGCGACCTATTTCGAAGCCGTGGTCGCCAAGGCCGGCAAGGAAAACGCCAAGGCGGCCGCGAACTGGCTGATGGGCGACGTGTCCTCGACCCTGAACCGCGAAGGCGTGGAGATCGCGCATTCGCCGGTCGAAGCCTCGCAGCTGGCGCTGCTGCTCAAGCGCATCGCCGACGGCACCATCTCGAACAAGGCCGCGAAGGAAGTGTTCGCCGCGATGTGGGAAGCCAAGAGCACCGACGAGCACCTGGCCGACATCGTGATCGAGCAGAAGGGCCTGAAGCAGATCTCCGACACGGGCGCGCTCGAAGCGATCGTGGACGAAGTCCTGGCCGCCAACGCCAAGTCGGTCGAACAATACCGCGCCGGCAAGGAAGCCGCGATCAACGCCCTGATCGGCCAAACGATGAAGGCCTCGAAAGGCAAGGCCAACCCGGCCCAGGTCACCGAGCTGCTGAAGAAAAAACTCGCCGGCTAAGCCACAGGCTCCACAAATAGGGTCAGAGTCGAATTGTTGGGAAATTCTCCAGAATTTCCTGCAATTCGACTCTGACCCTAATTTGTTTACTCAGCAATCCACCTTCGACAACCGGGGTCGGAGTCGAATTCTTTGGCAACTTTGAGTAATTGCCCAACAATTCGACTCTGACCCCAATTGTTTTCTGCTACTGCGCGAAATGTCGACAAAGCCAGATTTGATCCAGCTCAAAACGAAGGCCATTTCATTCTCAGCTGGAACAAAAACGGCCGCTCAGCTCGCCCCAGATAATTGGGGTCAGAGTCGAATTGTTTGACAACTTTGGGGAATTTCCCAATAAATCGACTCTGACCCCAGTGTGGGGTCGGCAGGGAAATTGACGGGGAATGGGGGTCGGAGTCGACTTGTTTGGCAATTCTGGGGAATTTCCCAACAATTCGACTCTGACCCTATTTGTCAGATGCCGTAGCGGGTGCGGTAGGCGGCGACGGCGTCCTTGAATTGGGACAGCTGCGGATCGGCGGCCTGGCCCGACAGGTAGCCGAACAGGTCGTCCAGGTTGGCGATGGAGATCACCGGGATGCCGAATTCGCGCGCGACTTCCTGCACCGCGGAGTTCTCCGACAACGCGCCGTCCTTGCCCGAGCGTTCCATGCGGTCCAGCGCGATCAGCACCGCAGCCGGCTCGGCGCCCGCGGCACGGATCATGTCAACCGATTCGCGCACCGAGGTGCCGGCCGAAATCACGTCGTCCACGATCACGACCTTGCCGGCAAGCTTGGCGCCGACGATGGTGCCGCCTTCGCCGTGGTCCTTGGCTTCCTTGCGGTTGTAGGCGTAGGAGGTGTTGCGGCCTTTGCCGGCCAGCGCCACCGCGGTCGCGGAGGCCAGGGTGATGCCCTTGTAGGCCGGGCCGAACAGCATGTCGAACTCGACGCCCGAGTCAAGCAGGGTCTGGGCGTAGAACTGCGCCAGCTGGCCCAGGGTCGCGCCATCGTGGAACAGGCCGGCGTTGAAGAAGTACGGCGACTGGCGTCCCGCCTTCGTGGTGAACTCGCCGAACCGCAGCACTCCCGTCGAGACCGAAAAAGCGATAAACTCTTGGCGCAAATTGTTCACAGTAACCCCATCTAGAAAAAAGTGGCAGTATTTTAAACCGCGGACCCGGCCAGCGTCATCGCCGCCCCTGCTGCCCAGCCAACACCGTCCCTTACATGCCACGAATTATCTCCGCAAACCTCAACGGTATCCGCTCCGCCCACAAGAAAGGCTTCTTCAACTGGCTCGCCAACCAGGAGGCCGACTTCGTCTGCGTCCAGGAACTCAAGGCCCAGGAAGCCGACATGACCGAGGAGTTCCTGCGCCCGCACGGCTACCACGGCCACTTCCACTACGCCGAAAAGAAGGGCTATTCAGGCACCGGCGTCTACAGCCGCCTGGCCCCGGACAACAAGCGCATCGGCTTCGGCTGCGCCGAATTCGACGCCGAGGGCCGCTACACCCGCTGCGACTTCGGCAACCTGACCGTCATCTCGGTCTACTGCCCGTCCGGCTCGTCCTCGCCCGAGCGCCAGCTCGCCAAGTTCCGCTTCATGGAAGTGTTCCTGCCGCACCTGCAGGAATTGAAGGCGGAAGGCCGCGAGGTCGTCATCTGCGGCGACTGGAACATCGCGCACAAGGAGATCGACCTCAAGAACTGGAAGAGCAACCAGAAGAATTCGGGCTTCCTGCCGGAAGAACGGGCCTGGATGACCCGCATCTTCGACGAGCTGGGCCTGGTGGACGTGCACCGCGTGGTCGCCCCGGAGGCCGCCGATTACACCTGGTGGAGCAACCGCGGCCAGGCCTGGGCCAAGAACGTGGGCTGGCGCATCGACTACCACGTCGCCACCCCGGGCATCGCGGCCAGCGCCAAGGCGGTCTCGATCTACAAGGACGAACGCTTCTCCGACCACGCGCCGCTGATCATCGATTACGCGCTCTAAACCTCCTCTGCCCTTTCTCCGAATCCCCCCACCCCGGGGGGATGTGTGGCATTTTTGATGCAAACAGCATGGCATCCACCCCCTGATGCCATCCAGGATGCTGTTTTGTTGATACTATCTGCCTGTCAATTTCCGGCTAGCATTTTTCCTTGCCCGGTCACCAAAGCTTTTCAGCGCAGAGCCAGATGAACGCCACCACCACCTCGCCCACGAGCACCGCTTCCCTCTCTTCCAGCAACGTCCGTACCGCCAGCCTGAGCAGCGTTGCATCGGCGGCGAAACTGCTGAGCTCGAAAGGCACCGAAACCGATTCAGGCTTCCAGATCGACATGGAATTCTCGACCGCGATGGCCCGCGGCCAGGGCGTGGTCTACGTCACGGATGGCGCGGTCCAGACCGTGATCGACCGGATGACCGGCAAGCAGGCCATCCGCATCGTCGGCGCCAGCGAAACGCTCGCGGTCCCGGTGAGCCAGCTGCAGTTGTCGGGCAATCACGTCATCCTGGAAGCCAGCGGCCTGAGCGCCGGCCGCACCTATCACGTGTACATGGCCGACGGCGTCCTGCTCGACGCCGCGCTGCTCGCCTACACCGGCATCACGGTGCCGGGTACGGTCAGCTTCGCGCCGCCCGACCGCAGCGCGGACACGGCCGCCCCGGCGCTCGAGGGGATCAGTTTCGATGGTTCGACCCTGGACGCCGCCCACGACCTGGTGGCGACCCTCCGCTTTTCCGAAGCCGTACGCGAAAGCGGCCTGCTGGACGCCATCTATGCCAGCGATGCCGACCTGTCCGGACTGGCCAGCAGCGACGGCGGCAAGACCTGGACCGTCACCCTGAGCCTGCCCGATGGGATCGAGGAGCCGGCCCTGGGCGTCTTTGGCGTCAACATGGGCAATGTGCGCGACCTAGCCGGCAATGCCGGCGCCGGCTTCGAGCCGCTGCCGGCCTACGCGGTCAACATGGCCAGCTCCTTCCTGTATGTCTACGACGACGGCCAGGATCCAACCGACGGCCTGATCAGCGACGCCAATTCGCGTTCCGTCGGCGGCGTCTTCTTCGGCGATTTCGCGGACCTGGAACAGAACTTCGAACTGAGCATCGGCGGCGTCCCGATCGGCAACGCCGACATCCAGTTCCACCAGCTGGGCGGCGCCCTGTACTGGGTGTACGACGGCGAGGAATACTGGACCGAGGGCGTCCACGACATCGTCGTCCGGGCCACCAAGGCCGGCGGCGAGATCCTGGTGATGAACAAGCAGGTCACCGTCGACGGCACCGGTCCGCTCGTGACCGTCTCGCCGGCCTCGGCCCCGCCGGACCAGCTCCCGCCCGACTTCGACGTCGCGGGCACGCTGGTGATCGAGTTCGACGAAGCCGTGTACTTCAACGACGAATCGCCGCGCATCGAGGTCCACACGCGCGTGGGCGAAGCCTATCCGGTCACCACCTATATTCCCGTCAGCGAACTGAACCTGTCTCCCGACCGCAAGATCCTGACGATCCCGGCGGACCAGCATCGCCTGATGACGAACGCGAACGTGATGCTGTTCCTATACGACGTCGCCGACATGGCCGGCAATTCCCTGCGCAGCGAGGGGCTCTCGTTCAACACGGTCGGCCTGGATACGGCCGCGCCGGTGGCCGTGGACGCCTGGGCCCAGGGCTACAGCGCCGGCACGCTGGGCACCGGCGACTCGGTCCGCTTCACCATCCGCTTCAACGAATCCGTCACCCTGTTCGGCGACCAGGAACGCTATGTCACCATGAGCAACGGCGGCCGCGCCGTCCTGGAAGGCGCCAGCGCGGATTGGCAGGAGCTGAGCTTCCGCTACACCGTTCAGGCGGGCGATGCGGACGAAAACTATCTCGGCATCGGCGACCTCGGCGGACTGGCCAAGCAGCTGAAGGATGCGCACGGCAACGTCCTGACCGACGCCTACATCGACTTCGGCGCGCTCTACCTGTCCGGCTACGGCAGCTTCCACGTCGACCAGACCGCGCCCGGCGCCCTGGCCCTGCCGGTCATCGCGGCCGGCAGCGACAGCGGCATCATCGGCGACGCCATCACGCGCATCGCCCGGCCGCTCATCCAGGGCACGGGCGCCGAAGCCAACGCCCGCATCCACATCGAGATCGACGGCCAGGAAGTCGAAAGCTATGTCCGTGCCGGCTACGACGGCAAGTGGAGCTGGATGCCTTCCGCCGACCTGGCGGTCGGGGCGCATACGCTGAAGTTCTGGCAGGAAGACGACGCCGGACTGGCCGGCGCCAAGACGGCGCTCGGCGTCTCCATCGAAGGCATCCTGGCGCCGCTGCTGGTGGTCGCGGGCGGCCTTGGCCTCTCCACCGCCTCCAGCGTGACCAGCAGCCCCGCTACCGACGGCGGCGTCACGCCCACGGCCATCGACAACCCGCTGGACCAGGTGACGATCGTCGGCTCGGTCCAGCCCGGCTTCGGCCAATAGGAAGGTTCAGGGCCAGTCGAGCGCGAGTCCGCTGGCGAAGCTGCGCTCTTCCCCGCTCAGCGGGTCGGGGAAGCTGATCGAGCGCGCCAGCAGCTGCAGCGGCGCGCTGAAGTCGTCGCCCTTGCAGGGCAGCGCCACCGGATAGAAGGCGTCGTTCAGGATGGGCGCGCCGAGCGCGGCCAGGTGCAGGCGCAGCTGGTGCTTGCGCCCGGTGTGCGGGTGCAGGCGGTAGCGCGCAACAATGCCGCGACGCTCGATCAGTTCGATCAGGGTTTCCGAATTCGGCTCGCCTTCCACCTCTTCGCTGATGAAAAACTGCTCGGCGCCGTCCCGCATGCGGCTGCGGTAGGTGAAGGGGAAGTCCCTGCCCTCGATGACGCCCGCCAGGGCTTCATAGGTCTTCTTCACCACGCGCTTCTGGAACATCGACTGGTAGGCCCCGCGCGTGTCCGGGTTGTGCGAGAAGATCACCACGCCCGCGGTCTCGCGGTCCAGGCGGTGGATCGGCACCAGGTGCGGCAGGCCGTAGCGGCGCTTGAGGCGCACCAGCAGGGTCTCCTTGAGGAAGCGCCCGGTCGGGATGGTCGGCAGGAAGTGGGGTTTGTCGGCCACCAGCAGGTGCTCGTCCAGGTGGATCACCCGCTCCTCGAAGGGAATCGGGGTCTCGGGCTGCTCCAGCTCGCGGTAATACCAGATGCGCATGCCCTGGCGCACCGGGGTGTCGGCGCGCAGCGGCTCGCCCCTGGCGTCGACGATCTCGCCGCGCGCCAGGCGCGCCGCCCAGGAATCAATCGTCACATCGGGATAGCGCTCCGCCAGGAAGCGCAGCATGCCGCCGGCGCGCGTTTCAGTCAGCCACAGATAGCTGGGCGAGACCCCGTCGCGCACCGGCAGGGGCACGTAGGCATTGGCTTCGGCCTGGCGCCCCTTCCTTCCACTACCCATTACCCATTCCTGTTCAGCGCAAGACCACGTTGGTGCGGTAAGGCGGCAGCTTGGCCGCGCTGGTGCCCTTGGTGCGCGCGTACAGCGGCAGCAGCACGTTCATGTGCGACTCGATGTCGGCGATGCGGGTCTCGCCGCCCGGGTGGGTCGACAGGATCTCGAGCGGGGTGCGCTTGCCCAGGGCCGCCATCTTGCGCCACAGGGCGATGCCGGCGCGCGGGTCGTAGCCCGCGCGCGCCGAGATGTCCAGGCCCACCAGGTCGGCTTCGCGTTCCTCGTCGCGCGAGAACTTCAGCACCAGCATCTGGCCGGCGTAGTTGGCGACCGTGCCGGTGATGTTGGGGTCGATCCCGAAGATGCCCGAGATCAGGGCGCCGCCGACGCGCGCGCCGATGCCGGTCAGGCTCGACTTGGCCATGCGCTCGCGCCCGTGCTCGCGCAGCGCGTGCGCGATCTCGTGGCCCATGACGGCCGCCACTTCGTCGTCGGTCAGCTTGAGCGAGCTCAGGATGCCGGTGAAGAAGCCGATCCGGCCGCCCGGCATGCAGAAGGCGTTCACCTGGTTGGCGTCGATCAGGTTGACCTGCCACTGCCACTGGGCGGCGTTCTGGTTCCAGCGCGGCGCATGCGGAATGATGCGCTGGGCGATGGCGCGCAGGCGCTTCACTTCCGGATGCGAATCCGGCAGCAGCACGCCCTTCTGCTGGGCTTCGCCCATCATGGTAGTGTACTGCTGGGCCGCGGCTTCGTTCAGCTGCTCTTCCGGGATCAGGACCCGGGTGCGCGACAGCGGCTTGACGCGGATGCCGTCCTGGACCTCGGTCTGCTGGCGGGAGTCCTGCGCCGCCGCGGGAGCGACGGGCATGGCGCCAACGACGCCCGCCAGCGACAGGCACATTACGAGTTGTTTTAGTTTCTTCATGTTCATCATCGATAGGCTGTTTTTGGCAGCTCTATCCTCTCAGAAAGTAAACGGGACGAGCAACACGCTCAACGGTGCCCATCATCGCGCACGGCCTGAGCACGAACAAGCCGCCACCGCACATAAAGTGTAAGAAGCTGTTTCAGCTCGCCGGTACCGGTTTTACTTTCTTGCGCAGACGGAACACCGCCAGGCTGCCGCGCAGGTTGGGCAGCACCGTCACCGGCTTGCCCTCGGCCAGCGCCACGCACTCCAGCACTTCCAGGCCGCACTCTTCAGCCAGTTCCTGGAAGTCGTAGATGGTGGCGCAGCGCACGTTGGGCGTGTCGTACCACTGGTAGGGCAGCGCACGCGAGACCGGCATGCGGCCCTTGAGCAGGGCCAGGCGGTGCGGCCAGTGGGCGAAATTCGGGAAGGAGACGATGGCTTCGTGGCCCACGCGCACGATATCGCGCAGCAGCGCTTCCACGTGCTGCATCATCTGCAGCGAGGACAGGCACAGCACGGTGTCGAAGGCGTTGTCGCCGAACAGGCCCAGGCCCTCTTCCATGTCGTGCTGGATCACGTTGATGCCGCGCCTGGTGCTTTCCAGGACCTTGTCGTCGGCGATCTCGATGCCGTAGCCGGTGCAGCGCTTGTCCAGCTCCAGGTAGCGCAGCATGGCGCCGTCGCCGCAGCCGACGTCGAGCACGTGGGCGCCTTCCTTCACCCAGTGGGCGATGAAGGCCAGGTCGGGACGCAGGGCGTTGAGTTCCTTGAAGTTCATGCGCCCTCCCCGGCGAATTCCTGGGCGATGCGGTCGTAGTAGGCGCGCACCACGTTCATGTAGCGAGGATCTTCCAGCAGGAAGGCGTCGTGGCCGTGCGGCGCGTCGATCTCGGCATAGGTGACCTTGCGCCGGTTCGATACCAGCGCCTCGACGATCTCGCGGCTGCGCTCGGGCGAGAAGCGCCAGTCGGTCGTGAAGGACGCGAGCAGGAACTGGGCGCGGGTGCCGGCCAGGGCTTTGGCCAGGTCGCCGCCGTGCTCGCGCGCCGGGTCGAAGTAGTCGAGCGCCTTGGTGATGAGCAGGTAGGTGTTGGCGTCGAAGTATTCCGAGAACTTGTCGCCCTGGTAGCGCAGGTAGGATTCGATCTCGAAGTCGATGCCGAAGTCGAACTTGTAGTCGTCGCTCTCCGCGGCGTTGCGCAGCTTGCGGCCGAACTTCTCCGCCATGTCGTCGTTCGACAGGTAGGTGATGTGGCCGACCATGCGCGCCACCTTGAGGCCGTTCTTCGGCACCACGTTGTGCTCGTAGAAGTCGCCGCCGCGGTAGTCCGGGTCGGTCAGGATGGCCTGGCGCGCGACGTCGTTGAAGGCGATGTTCTGGGCCGAGAGCTTGGGCGTGGAGGCGATCACGATGCAGTGGCGCAGGCGCTCCGGGAACAGGATGCTCCAGGACAGGGCCTGCATGCCGCCCAGCGAGCCGCCCATGACGGCGGCGAACTGCTCGATGCCGAGCCGGTCGGCCAGGCGCGCCTGGGCCGCCACCCAGTCTTCCACCGTCACCACCGGGAAGGCGGCGCCGTAAGGCTTGCCGGTGGCCGGGTTGGTGTGCATCGGGCCGGTCGAGCCGAAGCAGGAACCCAGGTTGTTGATGCCGATGACGAAGAAGCGGTTGGTGTCGACCGGCTTGCCGGGGCCGACCATGTTGTCCCACCAGCCGGCGCTCTTCGGGTTGTTGGCGTACATGCCGGCCACGTGGTGCGAGGCGTTGAGCGCGTGGCAGATCAGGACGGCGTTCGACTTGTCGGCATTCAGCGTGCCGTAGGTTTCGTACATCAGCGTGTAGTCGCCGAGCTGCGCGCCGCTTTGCAGGCGCAGCGGCTCAGGGAAGTGCATCGCCTGCGGTGTGACTATTCCAAGAGATCCCATGAAGGTGTTTCGCGTGTTTTTATGTGGTGCGGAGAGTGCGTTAAAGCGCTTGCAGCTGCTCGACGGCCGCGGCGATCTCGCCCGGTTCCATCGAGCGCAGGATGCGCCGGGTGCGGCTGGTGATGGCGTTCAGGTCGCAGTTCAGGATTTCCTGCTTCACCGAGAGGATCTGCGCCGGGTGCATCGAGAATTCGCGCAGCCCCATGCCCAGCAGCAGGCGGGTGAGCTTGACGTCGCCGGCCATCTCGCCGCAGACCGCCACGTCCAGCCCGGCCTTGTGGCCGGTGGCGATGGTGTTGGCGATCAGCTGCAGCACCGCCGGGTGCAGCGGATTGTACAGGTGCGCCACCTCGTAGTCGACCCGGTCGATGGCCAGGGTGTACTGGATCAGGTCGTTGGTGCCGATCGAGAGGAAGTCCATGCGCTTGACGAACATCGGCAGCGCCAGCGCGGCGGCCGGGATCTCGATCATGGCGCCGACCTCGATCCCCTCGTCGAACTTGAGCTTGTCTTCGCGCAGGCGCGCCTTGGCCTGCTCGAGCAGGTTCAGGGTCTGGTCGATCTCGAAGGCGTGCGCCAGCATCGGGATCAGGATGCGCACCGGTCCGAAAGCCGAGGCCCTGAGGATGGCGCGCAGCTGCGTCAGGAACAGCTGCGGCTCGGCCAGGCAGTAGCGGATCGCGCGCAGGCCCAGGGCCGGGTTGAGCGCGGTGTGCTCGGTCGGGTCGAGCGGCTTGTCGGCGCCCACGTCCAGGGTGCGGATGGTCACCGGGCGGCCCTTCATCGCCAGCACCGCCTTGCGGTACTGCTCGAACTGCTCGTCCTCGCCCGGGATCTGCAGGCCTTGCGCGCCGCGTCCCATGAACAGGAATTCGGAACGGAACAGGCCCACGCCGTTGGCGCCGGCTTCCAGCGCGGCCGGGCAGTCGTCCGGCAGCTCGATGTTGGCCAGCAGCGTGATGGCGGTGCCGTCCTTGGTCACCGCCGGGGTCTTCTTGAGCTTGAGCAGGCGCTTGCGCGCCTTGATCAGGGCGTTCTGGCGCGCGCGGTACTGCTCCAGCACCAGCTGGCTCGGATTGCAGATCACCACGCCGGCGTCGCCGTCGATGATGACCCAGTCGTCCTGCTCGATCAGGCGCGAGGCCTGGCTCATGCCCACCGCCGCCGGGATGTCGAGCGAGCGCGCGACGATCGCGGTGTGCGAGTTCTGGCCGCCGACGTCGGTGACGAAGCCGATGAAGGAGCGCGGGCCACCGTCGCGGTCGCGGAAGGCCAGCATGTCGGCCGGCGAGATGTCGTGGGCCACCACGATCATCTGGGGCGGCGCCTGGTCCTCGCCGGCGAACACCGGCGGCACGCTCAGCGCGGTGCCCAGCAGGACCTTGAGCACGCGCTCGGCCACCTGCTGGATGTCGTGCTTGCGCTCGCGCAGGTACTCGTCCTCGATCTCGTCGAACTGGCGCGAGAGCTCGTCGATCTGGGTCACCAGCGCCCATTCGGCGTTGTAGTGGCGCGAGCGGATGATGTCGAGCGGCGCCTCCGAGATCATCGGGTCGGACAGGATCAGCGCGTGGACGTCGATGAAGGCGCCCAGCTCGGTGGGGGCGTCCTTGGGCAGGTCGGTCCACAGCTCCTGCAGGTCGCGGTGCACCTCGGCGATGGCGTCCTGCAGGCGGCGCACCTCGGCCTCGACCTGCTCTTCCGGCACCAGGTAGTGCTTGACGTCGAGCGCGGCCGGGGTAAGCTTGTGGGCGCGCCCGATCGAGATCCCGCGCGATACCGGAATGCCGTGGAGCGTGAACGATGCCATCGAGGGTCCCGTATGGCGGGCGGCAGCCGCTTCGCGCGGCATTACTCGCCTTCGCCGAACTTGTCGTTGATCAGGCCGGCGAGCGCGGTGACGCACTGCTGCTCGTCCGGGCCATCCGCTTCCAGCAGCACCTTGGCGCCCTTGCCGGCGGCCAGCATCATGACGCCCATGATCGACTTGGCGTTGATGCGGCGGCCGTTGCGGGTCAGCCAGACGTCGCTCTGGAACTTCGCGGCCAGCTGCGTGAATTTGGCGGAAGCGCGGGCATGCAGCCCCAGCTTGTTGATGATCTCAAGTTCCTGTTGAATCATATTCTCGATGTCGTTGTTCTAGTAAGGAGTGCGCGCGGTCCGCCAGGGCGCGCACCGGTGCGCCGCTTCAGCTCGACCCTACCCGGATGCGGTTGTCCACCCGTACCGCGCCGTTCTGGGCGCCGGCCAGGGCCATCTCCACCACCACGTCGAGCGTGTCGCGGCGGTAGGTGATCGCGCGCAGCAGCATGGGCAGGCTGATGCCGGCGATGATTTCCACGTGGCCGGCGTCGGCCAGCGAATTGCAGCAGTTGGACGGGGTGCCGCCCTTGATATCGGTGATCACCAGCACGCCGTCGCCCTCGTCCAGGCGTGCGATCGCTTCCTTGGCGAGGCAGTTGACCTCGCCCAGGTCCTGGTCGGCGGTCACGTCGATCGCCTCGAAACGCTCGGTCGGGCCGCGAAACACATGCGCGACCGCCGCGATGAATGCCTGGCCCAGCGGCGCGTGGGTCATCAAGAGTATGCCTACCATGTCAGTTGTTCCTGGCCTGCTGCGCCTGCAGCTCGACCGCGTCGATGAACATCGCGGCCACGTCGAATCCGGTCTGGTCGGTGATCTCCTGGAAGCAGGTGGGGCTGGTGACGTTCACCTCGGTCAGGAAATCGCCGATCACGTCTAATCCTACCAGCAACAGCCCGCGCGCGGCCAGGACGGGGCCGAGGGTCTCGGCGATCTCGCGGTCGCGCTCCGTCAGGGGCTGGGCCACGCCGACGCCGCCGGCCGCCAGGTTGCCGCGCACCTCACTGCCCTGGGGGATGCGCGCCAGCGCGAAGGGCACCGGCTTGCCGTTGATGACCAGCACCCGCTTGTCGCCCTTGACGATGGCCGGGATGTATTTCTGGGCCATGATGGTGTGGCGGCCGTTGTCGGTCAGGGTCTCGATGATCGAGCCCAGGTTCATGGCGTCCTCGCGCACCCGGAAGATGCCGGCGCCGCCCATGCCGTCCAGCGGCTTGTAGATGACGTCGCCATGCTTGGCGTGGAAGGTGCGCAGCTGGGCCAGGTTCGAGCTGACCAGGGTCGGCGAGGTGAACTCGCTGAACTGGCAGATCGACAGCTTCTCGTTGTGGTCGCGGATCGCCGAGGGACGGTTGAACACGCGCGCGCCCTGGCGCTCGGCCAGTTCCAGCAGATAGGTGCCGTACACGTATTCCATGTCGAAAGGCGGATCCTTGCGCTCGATGACGGCGTCGAAGGTGGACAGCTCCACCGTCTCGGCCGGGTCGGCGCGGTACCATGCATCCGTATCGCCGGTCAGGTGGATGCGCGCCACATTCGCGATCACGACGCCTTCCTGCAGCGCCATGTCGCGCTGCTCGAAGGCGTAGATGGCATGGCCTCGCTTGGCCGCCTCGCGCATCATGGCGAAGGTCGAGTCCTTGTAAATCTTGAATCCGGAAAGCGGATCGGCAAGAAAAGCGATTTTCATGGTGCTTCCAATAGGGACAATGCATCGATTTTAGCCGGAAACGCCGAAGCTCGCGGCCGCCGGTCCGCTCAGGGCGGAAATCGACGTTGAAATGCACTTTGGCAACTTGCGTCGCCTCAGAAACCGGCCTGATCGCACGCAAACCCGCGTATTTACCTGCGTACGGATGAACTGTTGCCGCGCCGATTTGTTTATGATCTTGCATAGTTATCTACAAGGCACACCATGACACCCGCTCAACGCCAGGCCGCCAGCGAAGCCCTGCTTCGCGAACACGGCATTCCCATCAATCCGCAACTGCCCTGGATCGAGGACGAACACGAGGTGCGGCTGCGCTCGGCGGACGAGCTGTGCCGGCGCCTGGCGGCCCTGTGGGGCGTGGTCGGCACGGCGATGTTGCGCGAGAACGATTTTTTCGAGGACTATTTTTCCATCGGCGACAGGCGCAGCTGGCTGTCGAACGACGAGGCGCGCTTCCTGTTCGACGACGAACCGGTGGAAGAGGACTACATCCGCTTTTCCTGGCGCCTGGAGGCGCTGTATTTCCTGGCCTGGTGCGGCGGACTGGTCGAGCAAATCGGCCTGCCGCGCAGCGAAGCCAGCGCGCGCGAGTTCCTGCACTTCTTCCCCGAGGACGAAGCCGACCCGGTGGCGCTGGCGGCGGCCGTGCGGGTGCGGCCGGTGGGCGAGATCCTCGACTGGTCCGACCGCCTCTACCGCCTGCACTGGGCAGTGCGCGACGCGCACTTGAACGGCCGCCCCACCCCGGGCGGCATCGAGCCGGGCGTGGTCTTCGAATGGCATTACGCGGTCAACTGGATGACTCGCTACGACGGCGAGGACGACTGGGACGAGATCGGCACGGATACCTGAATCCATGCCCATGCGCGTTGCCATGTCTTGTCGCGGGACGCTATAGTGAGCGCCTCCTCAGAGGCGTACTCATGGTGAAAGACAGATGAATCACCCGTCCTTGTTCGAATCGGTGTTCAATAGCTCGCCCATCGGTAATTACCTGCTGTCGCCGACGCCGGACGCCATCATTCTTGCTGTCAACGACACCTTCCTCAAGGCTTCGTCGCGGACACGGGAAGAATTGGTCGGCATGAGCCTGTTCGCGGCCTTCCCGCGCAATCCGGACGATCCCGAGGACCGGGGCGAAATCGACTTGCGCCGCTCCCTGGCCCGCGCCGTCGATACCGCCAAGCCGGACAGCCTGCCCGCCATCCGCTACCCGATCCGGGTCGAACTGCCGAATGGCGAAGTGGTGTTCGAGGAACGCTTCTGGAGCGCGGTCAGCACCCCGATCTTCGGCGAGGACGGCAGCATCGTCTGCATCTCGCACACGACCAGCGATGTCACTGAACAGGTCCGGGCCGCGGCCGCGCTGCGCGAGAGCGAGAAGCGCTTTCGCGCGCTGACCAGCGCGACGGCCGACGTCATCTACCGCATGAGTCCCGACTGGACCCAGGTCCGCCAGCTCGAGGGGCGCGGCTTCATCAAGGATACGGCCGACCCGAACGAAATGTGGCTCGACGAATACATTCCGCAGGGAGACCACGACCTGGTGCACCAGGCCATCGACGAAGCAGTGAGCAACAAGCAGGCTTTCGAGCTGGAACACCGGGTCAGGCGGATCGACGGCAGCATCGGATGGACGCTCTCGCGGGCGGTGCCGATGCTCGACGCCCACGGCGCCATCTACGAATGGATCGGCGCCGCCAGCGACATCACCGAGCGCAAGGAGGCGGAAGCGAAACTCAGGGACACCGACCGCCGCAAGGACGAATTCGTCGCGATGCTGGCCCATGAATTGCGCAATCCCCTCGCGCCGATCCGGGCCGCGGCCGAACTGCTGCAGATGGCCCACCAGGACCCGCAGCGCGTGCGCCAGACCAGCCAGATCATCACGCGCCAGGTCATGCACATGACGAACCTGATCAACGACCTGCTCGACGTCTCGCGCGTCACCAACGGCCTGGTCACCTTGGACAAGGCGCCGCTGAACATCCGCCATGTCCTGATGGAGGCGGTGGAACAGGTGACGCCGCTGATGCAGTCGCGGCAGCACCACCTGGCGATCCACCTGCCGCCCGGCTCCACGGTGGTGAGCGGGATGCGAAGCGGCTGGTGCAGGTCATGACCAATATCCTCAGCAATGCCGCCAAATACACGCCGGCGCGCGGGAACATCGAGCTCAGGACAGAGGTGCATCCCTCGCAAGTCCTGATCACCGTCACCGATAACGGGATCGGCATGGCGGCGGAACTGACCGGCCGCGTATTCGACCTGTTCACCCAGGCCGAGCGCACCTCGGACCGCTCCTCGGGCGGACTGGGACTGGGACTGGCGCTGGTCAAGAGCCTGGTCGAACTGCATGGGGGAACGGTGTCCTGCGAGAGCCCGGGCCCAGGCGGGGGAAGCCGATTCACGGTCGGCCTGCCGCGCCAGGACGCCGGTGACCAAGTCCTTGCGCCGCAAGCCGCGGAGCACGGCGCCGGCGTGGCCGCCGCTCCCCTGCGCATCATGGTCGTGGACGACAACGTCGATGCGGCGACCATGCTCGCGATTTTGCTCGAGGCTGCCGGCCATCAGGTGACGGTCGAACACCGGCCCGAGGATGCGCTGGAGC
The DNA here is from genome assembly GCF_018119385.1 of Massilia sp. AB1. NCBI lineage: Bacteria > Pseudomonadati > Pseudomonadota > Betaproteobacteria > Burkholderiales > Oxalobacteraceae > Massilia > Massilia sp. AB1. Next base: position 28,980 of record NZ_JAGKSG010000043.1, read on the forward strand.
GGATCAGGGAGGCCAGGCCGCAAGTCTGCCTGCTGGACATCGGCCTGCCCGGCATGGACGGGCACGAGCTGGCGCGCCGCCTACGCCAGCTGCCGGAGACGGCCGACGCGCTGCTGGTCGCGGTCACCGGGTACGGGCAGGAGGAAACGCGCGCCCATGCCCTGGCCTCGGGCTTCGACCACTACTTCGTCAATCGACATGGCCGCGCTGCATCAGCTGCTGGCCGCCGCCTCCGCCGGCTGATCGCCGAAGCGTCCGGCCGCGCAGAAGGCGCGCAGGCGCACCTCGTCCTCCCGGCTCAGGCAGCGGAAGGGAATCGGGATCGCGCCGCTTGCGAACATCAGCAGGTAACCGCTGCGGTAGCGCCGGACCGCCCGGACCTCGTCCCAGCGGCGCAGCGAGCGCTTGTGCCCGGCCCTGCGTTCGATCCCGCTTGCATCGATGTGGAATTCACAGACGGGCGCGCGCCAGCGCTTCGCATAGAACACCGGTGGCGCGATCAGCGCGATCCAGACATTCGTCATGAACGGCAGCCAGGCGAGCGCGCAGGCCGCGCCGGCCAGCAGGCCGGTGCGCCAGCCGCCGGGACCCACGGCCCAGGCCAGGACCAGCGCCAGCATGCCGAGCGCCAGCGGCCACAGCAGCTTGGCGCGGCGGGCGGCGGGACTGTCGTGGCGCGCCAGGAAGGCGAGATGGTCGCGCAGCAGGCTGCAATATTCGCGCAGGGTGCAGGCGCCGGAGAAGCGCACCGGCATGGCGTCCGGCGGGGCCGCCACCGGGCCGCCGGGGGGATCGACCGTCAGTTCATTGGTGGCGATCGTCTTCCTTTCCTGGCGCATGATCTGCATCGCCACTTCCTTGCGGCTGGGCGGGCGCGGATGGATAAAACCAAGCATGGGTGGCTCCGGCTGATCTCGATCTCCCCGACATGGGGCCGGATGCCCACATTGCAATGGTGCAAACTTTTTGCTTGCTCCAGCCTCAAGCCTGTGTTTACACTGGGCTTCTCACAACCACCGTCCAGATGGAGAAACACATGAAGCGGGTTACCGGTATCGGCGGCATTTTCTTCCACGCGAAAGACCCAGTGGCGCTGCGCGCCTGGTACCAGCGCCACCTGGGCATCGAGGTGCTCGAATGGGGCGGCGCGGCCTTCACCTGGACCGATGCGCAAGGCAAGCCGACCGGCGGCACCACCATCTGGTCGATCAGCCCCAACACCGACAGCCACTTCGCTCCCGGCGCCTCCTTCATGATCAACTACCGGGTGGACGACCTGGCCGCCCTGCTCCAGGCCCTGCGCGAGGAAGGCTGCCAAGTGCTCGACCAGACCGACGACTCCGAGTACGGCAAGTTCGGCTGGGTCATCGATCCGGAAGGGAACAAGGTCGAGCTCTGGCAGCCGCCTGTGGGGCAATAAGCTACTTCCCTTTCGGGCTTGCTGCGACCTCGATCCTCGCCGTCATCGTCGGATGCAGGGTGCAGTGGTAGTCCATGGACGGGCCGGCGCGCACGGTGTAGCGCCAGGTCTGCCCGGTCTGCAGCTCGCCGGACTGCATGCTCCCCTTGTCGGCGCTGACGTTGTGGACGAACAAATCCTTGTTCGTCCAGAGGATGGTGTCGCCCGGCCGCGCCTGGACCACGCGCGGCGTGAAGGCCATGCCGTCGATGACCACGCGATGCTCCGCCGCCCCGGCAGCCGCCGGCCAGCACAACGCGAGCACGGCCGCGCGCCAGGGCTTCATTTGAGTTCGCCCTGTAGGTGTTTGGCGTGCTCCAGGTGGGCCACGAAGGCCGGACGCACCTTCACCAGCAGGGCCTTCAGTTCGGCGTTGGCGGCGTTCGGGATCAGGGTTTTATCGAGCGCATCGAGCACGGTCTGGTGGTAAGCCACCTCGTTGTCGACATAGGCCTTGTCGAAGGCCTTGCCGGACATGCCCTTCAGCTTGGCCAGCGTGGCGCCGCCATCCTTTTTCAGGCCCTTGCTGGTGTCGTTCTCGCTGGGGGTCACGTTCAGCTTCTGCACCAGGGCGGCGGCTTGCTGGTTGACCGAGGTATGGTCGGCCACCATGCGCTCGGCGAAGGCGCGCACGGTCTTGCTGCTGGTCTTGGACTGGGCCAGTTTGCCGGCGTCGATGTCGACCGCGTTGGCGGCGACGACGATGGCGGCGATCTCGGCATCGTTGGGCGCGGCGGCGTGGGCGGACGCCAGGCCGGCGCTGAGCAGGAAGGACAGGAGCAGCGGGATCGATTTTTTCATGACAGGCCTCTTTGTGTGAGTAAATAACGGTGGAGCTGCCCATTGGATGCGGCCCGCCGCCGCCACGTTCCCGTTTCCCGTCACTCCGCTTCGTTCAGGCGGCCCAGCACATGGCTGACGATGCGGTCGCAGCGTGCGCCGTCGAAGGCGAAGGCCTCTTCCAGCGCAAAATCGATTTCGCGCGACAAGGCGTCGCGCAGCATGCCGCGCGCGCGGAAGTAGCGGGTGCGCACGGTGGCTTCCGGGATGCCGAGCGTATCTGCCGTTTCCTCGACGCTGAGCTCCTCCAGGGCGCGCAGCACGAACACGGTCCGGAAGACTTCCGGCAGCGCATCGATCCTGGCTTCGATCAGCTGCCGCGTCTGGGCCCGCAGCGCGGCGCGCTCGGGTTGTTCTTCCTGCTGGGAGAATTGCGTGTCGATGCGTTCTTCCATGTCCGGCTCCGCGCTTAGTTCAATGATCTCGGCCATTCTCCCGGCCTTGCGGTGACGCATCAGGGCGGCGTTCACGACGACGCGGGTCAGCCATGTGCCGAGCGAGGACTCGGCGCGGAAGCTGGACAGGGAGCGGTAGGCCTGCAGATAAGCGTCCTGGAGCGCGTCTTCGGCCTCGGCGTCGTCGCGCAGGATGCTGCGCGCCACGCGGTAGAGCCGGCGGTTATAGCGGCGCATCAGCTGCTCGAAGGCGCTGCTGTCGCCATTGCCGATCCGCTGCAAGAGCGCGCTGTCCGGATCGTTTCCTGTTGTCTGCAAGGGTGCCGGCTGCATGTTGTCTCCTCTGGTAAGCCTGTTCCTGTCCATCAGATGCGCGCAAGCTGCTCCGCGTTCCCTCAGAGCGGCCGGTCCGCGCGGCTTTCCGCGAACGCGCGCGGAATGGCGCCGATCTGCTGCAGCACCCCGAGCCGGTCGGCCTGCAGCCAGGCGCGGACGATCCGGCCCTCGCGCAGCTGGTAGATCACATTGCCCTCCTGCGTGACGTCGGCATGGCTGGGCGGTAGCCCGACAAAGCGGCCGCGGTGGGTGGCGCGGAAGGTCCAGCGCGCCGCCACCTTGTCGTCCTCGCCGATCAGGTCGTGGAGTTCGAAGCGCACGCCGGGAAAGCCGGTCAGCACGGTTTCGATGGTGGCGCGGAACTCGCGCGGTCCGCGTTCGCCGCGCGTCCCGGTGAAGTCGGGCGCGATCAGGTCCTCCAGCCGGCCGAGCTCGCGCGTGTTGATGCACTCCTCGTACAGCGTGCGCACCAGTTCCTTGTTGAGCTCGACGGTCGTCTTCGCAGTATGCATCGTTTCCTCCAGGTGGATTGACTATCGATGCGGACGAGTGTAGAACCTCAACTTAACTTGAGGTCAAGAGGAAAACATGGCGAAAATCGATCCGGACGAGATCAAGCGTCCGCTGACGGTGGGCGAAGTGGCGCGCCGCAGCGGCGTGGCGGTGTCGGCCCTGCACTTCTACGAAACCAAAGGCCTGATCCACAGCGTGCGCAGCGCCGGCCAGCAGCGCCGCTACGTCCGCGACGTGCTGCGCCGGGTGGCGGTGATCAAGGTGGCCCAGCGCATCGGCATCTCGCTGGCCTCGATCAGCGAGGCCTTCGCTTCGCTGCCGGAAGGACGCTCGCCGACGGCAGGCGACTGGGCGCGCATGTCCAGCCTGTGGCGCAAGGAGCTGGACGAGCGCATCATGCAGCTGACGCGCCTGCGCGACCAGCTGGACGGCTGCATCGGCTGCGGCTGCCTGTCGATCGACGCCTGCAGGCTGCGCAATCCCCTGGACGAATTGTCGGAACAAGGGAGCGGGCCGCAGCTTCTGTAGGAGGAAGCATGGATAAGGTCGAGGTCGATGGGACGGAACTAGCGGTGCGACTGGCAGGCGACCGGAGCAAGCCCGCCCTGCTCCTGCTCCACGGTTTTCCCAGCTCGTCGGCGACCTTTCGCGACGTGATCGGACCGCTGGCGCACGATTGTTTCGGCATCGCGCCGGACCTGCCAGGCTATGGAGCGTCCGAGCCGATCGAGCGCCCTACTTTCTCCCGTTTCGCGGACCTCATCGATGGTCTGCTGGAGGAGCTCGGCGTCGACAGCTTCCACCTCTACCTGCACGATTACGGCGCCCCGGTCGGCCTTCACCTCGCCACGCGCTCCCCCGCCAGAATCCGCAGCCTGATCATCCAGAACGCCAATGCCCACCAGAGCGGCATGGGGCCGTCATGGGCGGCAACCCGAACATATTGGAAAAATCCGACATCCGAACATGAAGCCGAGGCGACCTCCCATCTGAACTTCGACGGCGTGCGCGACCAGTACCTTGGGGGGATACCTGAGGACATCGCGCGCCGCATCGATGCGGCGCGATGGGAAGAGGACTGGCGGATCATGTCGCTGCCGGGCCGCCTGGCCTTGCAGCGGGCGCTGGTGCTCGACTACCGCAGCCATGTCGCGCGCTTCCCCGAGATCGCCGCCTACCTGGAGCGCCACCAGCCGCCGGCGCTGATGCTCTGGGGCCGGCACGACATCTTTTTCGACCTGGACGAGACCCTGTGCTGGATGCGGGCGCTGCCGCGCATGGAAGCGCACATCCTCGACGGCCCGCATTTCCTGCTGGAGACGCATGCCGCCGAGTGCGCAGCCCTGATGCGCGCCTTCCTCAGGCGCGCAGGGATGAATCAGTAGACTTCCGGATTCGGATCGGTACGCTCCAGCTCCAGCGAGGCCGCCAGCAGGCCCAGGCGCGCCACCACGCCGTAGACATAGAAACGGTTTGGCGCCGCCGTGCCCGGCTTGGCCTTGAGGTCCGGCACCGCATGCTGCTGGGCGAAGGCCAGCGGCACATACTGCGAGCCCGGCGCATTCAGGTTCTGGTCGATGCCACGCTCGGCGTGCACGCGGTAGAAGCCGCCCACCACGTAGCGGTCGATCATCATCACCACCGGCTCGGCCACCGCGTCGTTGATGCTCTCGAAAGTCGGCACGCCTTCCTGGATGATCATGTCGGTGACCGCCACGCCATCCTTGATGACCGACATCTTGCTGCGCTGGGCCGGGGTCAGGTCGCGCACCTCGCTGGCGTCCTTCACGGTCAGGATGCCCATGCCGTAGGTGCCGGCGTCGGGTTTCAGGATCACGAAGGGCTTCTGCTCCTTCATGCCGTATTCCTTGTACTTCTTCTTGATTTTCGACAGCAGCATCGAGACGTTGTCGGCCAGTTCCTCGGTGCCGACGTTCTCCTGCAGGTCGACCTCGCCGCACTTGGCGTGCAGCGGGTTCACCATCCACGGGTCGATGTCGATCAGCTTGCCGAACTTCTTGGCCACCTCGTCGAAGGCCTTCAGGTGGTTGCTCTTGCGGCGCAGCGCCCAGCCGGCGTGCAGCGGCGGCAGCAGCGACTGCTCGTGCAGGTTTTCCAGGATCGGCGGGATGCCGGCCGACAGATCGTTGTTGAGCAGGATGGTGCAGGGATCGAAGTCGGCCAGGCCCAGGCGGCGGCCGTTGGGCGAGCGCACCAGGGGCTCGATCACCAGCATATTCCCGTCCGGCAGCGCCAGCGGGGTCGGCTCGGTGATTTCCGGCGACAGCGAACCGAAGCGCACGTGCAGGCCGGTCTGGCGGAAGATCTGCATCAGGCGCGCCACGTTCTGCAGGTAGAGCGGGTTGCGCGTATTGGTTTCCGGGATCAGGAGCAGGTTGCGCGCATCCGGGCAGTACTTGTCGATCGCGGCCATGGCGGCCTGCACCGTCAGCGGCAGCATCTCGGTCGCCAGGTTGTTGAAACCGCCCGGGAACAGGTTCGTATCGACCGGCGCCAGCTTGTAGCCCGCATTGCGCAGGTCCACCGAGCAGTAGAACGGCGGCGTATGCTCCTGCCACTCGAGGCGGAACCAGCGCTCGATGGCGGGCGTGGCCTCGAGGATTTTCTTTTCCAGATCGAGCAGAGGGCCGGTTTGGGCGGTGACGAGGTGCGGAACCATGAAAGTGGACGTCCTTACAATGCGCTGCAGTGAATTGTGGCTACCGATGTGGGGGCAGACGGACAAGTTGCAAGGCCGCACGTTGCAATAACGCAAAAAGGCGCCCGCAGGCGCCTTTTCGATACCGCCGCGCGGATATCAGGAATGGTACGCCGATTCGCCGTGGCTGGTAATGTCCAAACCTTCGCGTTCCTGGTCTTCCGGCACGCGCAGTCCGATCACGACGTCGACCAGCTTGAAGGCCACGAAGGACACCAGCGCCGACCAGAAGATCGTGATGCCCACGGCCTGGGCCTGCACCCACACCTGGTTGGCGATCGAGAAATCCGGCGATGCCTTGTTGGCAACATAGTCCCAGATGCCCTGGCCGCCCAGCTGCGGCGATGCGAACACGCCGGTCAGCAGTGCGCCCAGGATGCCGCCCACGCCGTGCACGCCGAACACGTCCAGCGAGTCGTCGGCGCCCAGCAGGCGCTTCAGGCCAGTCACGCCCCACAGGCAGATGATACCAGCCAGCAAGCCGATGACCAAGGCGCCCATCGGACCGACGAAGCCGCAGGCCGGGGTAATGGCCACCAGGCCGGACACGGCGCCCGAAGCGGCGCCCAGCATCGACGGGCGCTTCTTGAAGATCCATTCGCCGATCACCCAGGACACGGTGGCGCAGGCGGTCGCCAGCAGGGTGTTGATGAAGGCCAGTGCGGCGATGTCGCCCGCTTCCAGGGCCGAGCCGGCATTGAAGCCGAACCAGCCCACCCACAGCAGCGAGGCGCCGATCATGGTCATGACCAGGGAATGCGGGGCCATCGATTCGCGGCCATAGCCGATGCGCTTGCCGATCACGTAGGCGCCGACCAGGCCGGCCACCGCCGCGTTGATGTGCACCACGGTCCCGCCCGCGAAGTCGAGCGCGCCCTTCTGCCACAGGTAGCCGGCGGCGTCGGTGACGCTGGCCAGGGTGGCGGCGTCCTGAATCGCATCCGGACCGGCCCAGAACCAGACCATGTGGGCGATCGGCAGGTAGCCGAAGGTGAAGAACAGCACGACGAACAGCATCACGGCGGAGAAGCGCACGCGCTCGGCGAAGGCGCCGACGATCAGCGCGCAGGTGATGGCGGCGAAGGTGCCCTGGAAGGCGACGAAGATGAACTCTGGGATCATCGTCTCCTTGCTGAAGGTAGCGGCCATCGAGAAGGTGCCGGCCGCGGCGTCGTAGATGCCGTTCAGCATGGCGCGGTCGAAGCCGCCGACAAAGGGAGTGCCGCCCTGGGTGAAGGCCAGCGAGTAGCCGTACACGCACCACAGCACGATGACCAGCGCGAAGATGGTGAAGACCTGCATCAGGATCGACAGCATGTTCTTGGCGCGCACCAGGCCGCCGTAGAACAGGGCCAGGCCCGGGATCGACATCATGATGACCAGCAAGGTGGCGACGAACATCCAGGCGGTGTCGCCCTTGTTGACGGCGGGCGCGGCCCAGGCGGGCAGCGCGGCGCCGAGGCCGAGGGCGGCGGCCAGGATGGTGCTCAGGATTCGCTTCATGGGAGTGTCCTCTTACAGTGCTTCGTTGCCGGTCTCGCCGGTACGGATACGGATGACCTGGTTGAGGTCGGCGACGAAGATCTTGCCGTCGCCGATCTTGCCGGTGCGGGCCGCGCTCTGGATGGCGTCGATCACCTGGTCGACCACGGCGTCGTCCACGGCCGCCTCGATCTTGATCTTGGGCAGGAAATCGACCACGTACTCAGCGCCGCGGTACAGCTCGGTATGGCCTTTCTGGCGGCCGAAGCCCTTCACTTCGGTCACGGTCATGCCCTGCACGTTGATTTCCGACAGCGCTTCGCGCACCTCGTCGAGCTTGAAGGGCTTGATGATGGCAGTAATCATTTTCATGGCTTAGCCTCTTTTGCGATCAAAACGTTTTCGACAGGGTCAGCACGGCGGCCGACTTGCCGAGGTTCTTGCCTTCCGGGCTCAGGTAGGCCTCGGTGTTGGCCTTGATCCAGGCCAGCGACAGGGTGGCCACGCCGAAGTCCTTGGTCACGCCGACCTTGTAGTCGGTGTACGAGAAGGCGCTGTTGTTCTCGACGCGCTGGCGGCCGACGTGCAGGTTGACGATGAAGCCGTTGCCGGCGTCGACATCGGCGCCGACGTCCAGGTAGCCGCTGCGCTTGCTGTCGGCGGTGCCGAACAGGTTGGTGGTCGAGTGCGAGTACTTGACGTAGGCCGGGCCGAAGCCCAGGCGGCCGTAGAGCTCGAAGGTGTTGGCGCGCGGATTCAGGCCGTTGTCCGGGTAGTAGTAATACAGGCCGCCGACGTCGTAGCTGACAGCCTCGGTCAGCTGGCCGCGCTTGCCGCCGTAGATATCCCATTCGATGTTGCCGTCGCCGCCCAGGTCCTTGGTCCACTTGATGGTGGACAGCCAGGTGCCGACGTACAGGCCGGTCGGGCCGTGCACGTAGTCGACGCCGCCCTGCAGGGCCGGGTCGAGACGGGTCTGCGACAGGCCGCGGTAGCGGTAGTCGCTGGTGATGGCCGCGTTGTAGCTCACCTGATGTTCGGCGGGTTGTTCCTGCGCCAGGGCCGGGACGCTGGAGAGACCCAGGACCGCCAGGCCGACTGCTGCTGCGCATTGCTTCAGATTGCACTTCATGACAAACCCCCTCAGTTTGAACGGTTGCTGCCGTTGCGGTTTACAATTCTGTTATTGCTGCATTCACACTACGTTTAGCAGGATGCGTGCCAGCTCATAACGATGGGAAAGAGGCTTGTTTTTCGGGCCAGCTGCCCCACATTTGCTGTGAAACACCAAGATCGGCCGCACCATGCGCGAGCGGCGCGGCGATGTTGCAACCCATGCGCACCAAATCAGGCTGCCGCGCACCGTTGTGGTGCGCACAGCCCGGCCTTACCAAGGAAACCCAGGATATGAACAACTTCTTCAACGACTTGCAGGGCAAGATCAACCAGGCGCTGGAAAGCGGACCGGCCAAGGACATCGAGCGCAACGTCAAGGCGGTGATGACCCAGGGCTTCGCCAAGCTGGACCTGGTCACCCGCGAGGAGTTCGATATCCAGGCCCAGGTGCTGGCCAAGACCCGCGCCAAGCTCGAAGCGCTCGAGCAGCGCGTGATTGAGCTGGAAGCACGCCTGGCGACCCAGTCCACGGCCTCCGCCGCCACCGCGGCCCAGGCCGAGACGCCGCACATCATCACGCCGCCGAATCTCGACAAGCAGTAACACGTGCCTCCGGCATTCATGGAACAGCGGGAGCTTGTCATGAATGCGAAAGACAAGGTGAACGGTACGCTGGCGCCCCAGGAGGTGTCGCTGGACGTGCTGCGCGAGAAATACGCCAAGGGGGATGAGCGGACCATCGCCGACGTGCGCGCCCCGGGGGCGCGCGCGCGGGCCCGGCGCGCACCCGCCCCCCACCCCGCCCCATTCGAGCCGCGCGTTATG
>NZ_JAGKSG010000044.1:0-37854 GCF_018119385.1 Massilia sp. AB1
TACTTACTAATTGGCGATTCAATCGGTGGGTTGTGGAAAGGCATCAGCAAAACCATTTTGCGCCTCACTCGACGCTACATTCCTGGTTCGCCGGGTTTTGGACCACACGCCGTAAGACATTTAGTTGCAACTACTTGGTTGCGAAAAAACCCTGGTGACTTTTTGACTGTGGCAGAGCTGTTGAATGACAGCTTAAAGACAGTGCTCGAGAATTATGCTCATCTTCGACGGGACGATTCGTTTGCACGTTACGAGGCGCAAATTGCTCAATCACGTGGAATCCAAGCTTGAATAAACTACCGGCGAGCAAGGAGATCTATACTCCAGGCAAGCTGCTGAAATAAACAAACCACAATGGCCGGCTGCCAGCATGCCAGTACCAACTAGCGGCAAGCATGCTGGCAGGACTGTTCTAGTCGGCATCTGAATGCAAAAAGTGTCCGAGTCGGACACTTTTTCGGACCACGTAATGCGCTCATCGCTGCGGTGCGAACGGGTGCCCGGCGGTGGCTTTGGCGACCTCGACCGGTTCCTGATGGTGTACGGAAGCAAGCACGTGGCCCACTGAGGCTAGTCGGCAAAGAACCTGGCCAAATCAACGCCGATTTCGCCCCATCGATCGCGTAAGTGTCCCAGTAATTCTTCAGGACTCATGTCGGGCTCGGCAATCTGATAGTCGCGCACCGCCGTCGCCAGCTTGTTGTTGACGCGCCGCGCCTGCAGCTTGGCCAGCAGGTTGGCAGACAGGTCGAGCGCGAAGTCCTCGAACTCGCTGCCCAGCGCCGGCACGGGCGGAAAGGCAAACCCGGACGTGAAACGCTTGCAGAAATAGTCGTCCCTTGCCTTGCCCCGGTCGCGGTCCAGCTTGGCTTCGGCCTGCTGCCGGTATTTTTCGGCATCCAGCATGCCGTTCGATCGCACGTGGAAATAGGTTTTGCGCTGCTCGGCCGTCAGGGTCTCGAACACGTTCTCGATCGAGCGCATGAAGTCGTCGATCCATGTAAGGCGCGTCGTCCGGTCGGCGTAGCGGATGGCGTCGAGCGCCAGTTCCCTGCCTTCCGCATGCGGCGCGACGAACTCGTCCTCGAATTGCTTGAAGCATTCCGCGCTAGTCCAGTAGCCGTAGACGGTCTCCGTGAAATAGCGTTGCCGCCAGTTTTGCCGTTCATTGCCTCGTTCATTCCGGTCGTCCCCGGCGTCGCTAGCGTAGCTGACGTACGGGCGTGTGAAGGCCTGGGTTTCGCCTGCAACTCCGAAGCCGAAGTTGCCGAGATTGGTGCCGAGCAGACCCTGCGGCATTGGCTCCTTCAGGCGCAGCACCAGGCGGCCGAACGTCGGGTCGGGCTGGTAGGAGTGACAGAGGCGGCCGCGGCGAATCCAGGCGTCGAAGCCGTTCGGCCATGGCGTGCGGACGACCCGCAGTGCGGGAATGGACAGCCACGACTTGTCGCCGATGTAAAACTGTCTTTCGTTCACGTCCTCGCCTTGGGCTAGGTCACCGAAATATTGCAGCACTTCCTTCTTGTTCGACAGCGCGATGTTGGCCAGGTCGACGTGGACGAAGGCTTCCGCATGGATGCCGAAGCCTTGCGAACTCGCGTTGGCTGACCCGGCCAGCAGTGTATGCCGTCGGCGGTTGTTGGCGGCGTTGACCCATTCGAGGCAGTACAGTTTCGCGTGTACCAGACCATTGCCAACAGCAGGGGCGACTCGCCACAAGATGAGTTCTGCCTCGTGCGCCGCAAAGACCCGCCAGATGTCGTCGATGCGCTCCTGGGGCCAGCCGTCGTCGACGGCAAGGATGACTTCCTCCGGCCGCCAGTCGAGAACTTGCTTTATGAAGTCAGGGGTGGGGTAGGGACCAATGATCGTGGCTCGGCACAGGCGAAAGCCGGAGCCTACATGGACGCCATTGTCGATATATGCACTGAAAGTCATCTTTGATTCTGCTGTTGTCGGGGTCAGGCGCCGATGGCGCCATGCAGCGCCTCGACGAAGTTTTGGCAGGCAAGGGCAAACCTGGACCGGAAGTTCCCTCCTTCCGGCACCATGAGGAAAAGCACGTGGAATTGCAGGTCCTGCTGGCCGTGCCGGAGCGGCTGGGTGACGGTGCCGCGGCAGCGTTGCAGTTCGCGTTCGTTCCAGCGGCTCTCGCGCACGGGATAAATGAACCCGCAGCTGCCGACGCGACGTTCTGCCGCGACCTGCCCCACGTAGGTGTGCAGCTGGAACAGGTCTTCACGCGCGACGCCGTAATTGAAGTCGAGCGCTTTGTACTTGACGTCGAACACGTGGCAGGTGTCGCCGGCGTCGATGACGAGGTCGGGCAGTAGCTTGCGCAAGCGGCCGCCGGGAAGCCCCGCCGGGATCGCGAGATCGAGCGACGCTTTCCCGTGCAGCGCCAGGCCGCTGCGGCGCAGCAGCTTACGCACGAAGTACTCGAAGAGCATCGATACGTCGAACAGCAGCGCATCGGCCTGCGTGTCTGCGCCGACGCCGGTCGCGCGTTCGCGCAGCAGCAATTTCGACAGTTCGATCACCGGATCGTAGTCGCCGAAATACGGATTGCGCACCGGCGGCGTTGCCATTAGCTCGTACAGCGGGTGGCGCTTGCCGCCCGTCGCGGCCTGGAACGTGCGGCGGAGCAGACCGAGGTCAGGCAAGAACGTGGCCAAGTCGGTCTGCTCCAGCACCCGCGCGATCAGCCGGGTGGCCGGATTGTCATGGCTGTGTTCGCGGTAGGTACAACGGTAGCGGGCAAGCGCTGCGCCCTGGAAGTGGCTGAGCGGGTCGATGCTGCCGCGTACCCGGGTGCTGGTTTCCGTCCGCGTGGCGTACGCCTTTGGAAGGCCAAGGCGCCACGCTTTGCGCATCTTGACGGACCACAGGTAGGGCAACAGCCAATGGACATCCCCATCGGCGCGGCCGCCGAGGTCCGGCAGTTCTGCAAAGCCGTCGGCGTCGGCGACGATGTATTTCAGGAAGTCATCGCCGAAGCGCGACGAGATGTTGAGCGCGTGGCCCGGCCAGTTAGGGAGCCGTACGCAGCCGACTAGGTTGCCAGTCGACAGAGTGAAATCCCCCGCGTCGAAACCGTCGAGGGCTAGAAAGGGATCGTCGGTATTGTGCTCGTACCCGTCGGGCCGGACGATGACGACGTTGGCCGGCGCGGCATCCCTTCCCGCTGCCAGGCCAGCCACGTCGCGCAGGAAATCGAAGACGTAGGGAATATGGTTGAGTCCCTTGCCGCCGGTCTTGACCTGAAGCGCGGGGCGCGGCGGCGACGCCAACGTGCCCTGATGGTAGCGGTAGTGCCGGTTGTCGGCGATGGTGCCGTTGGCTAGGATCTGGTGCAGAGGACGCATCCGATCGAACCGCTTACTGCACGCCGAAGGCCGCCGCGAACGCGGCCAGTTGGTCCTTGGCCGGGCCCGAGCCGCGCACGTACTCCTCGAGCAGTGGCCCGATGCTGTCGTCCCAGATGCGATGCTTGACTTCGGACAGCGTGAGGCCGCGCGAGTAGGGCAGGTGCATCAGGTAGGCGTGGCCGATCTGGTAATCCTCGCCGAGCAGCTCATGCGTGCGGATCGCCGCATTGAGCTTCTCCAGGCTGGCTGCGAGCCCGGCCCAGGAAGCAGCATGGCTGTCCAGGTGATAGCGCAACAGATGCAGGTCCGGATCGATGCGCTGCCAGGCGAAGCGGCGGCGCAGCGCGAGGTCGAAGCTCTCGACGCTGCGGTCGATGGTGTTCATCGTGCCGATGATGTAGACGTTGTGCGGCACGAAGAACTTGTAGGTGCCATCGGCCATCGGCAGCATACCGGTGTCCGCGTTGTTCAACTGCGCGTACTGCGTCGCGATGGCGTTGACCGGTCCGCGGTACTCGAGGCACACCATCAGCTCGCCGAGCACGCGCGAGAGTTCCGCGCGGTTGATCTCGTCGATGATCAGGAAGAACGGAGGAACCGCGTCGGCGACCCGGGTGTCCGGATCGGCATCAAAGACCGGTTGCCAGTACGGCGCGGACAGCTGGTCGCGGTATGCCAGCAATGCGGCGACGCGTAGCTGGTCCCAGCGCCGACAGAGGTCCGCCCCATGGCCCATAATCCGGTAGACATCGCGCTCCCATTTCCCGGCGCCGATGCACAACTGCTTGAAGATGCCGTTCTGCAGCACTAATTGCGACGTTCCGTCGCCGCGCAGAAGGGGGCGCAGGCCTTCGAGGAAGTCCTCGTAGCCAAACGACGGGTGGAATTGCACGGTCTGGCAGCATTGCTCGTGACTGAGCTCGCTGCCGCTGCCGAACTCCGATTTCCAGATGTCGAACCGAAGCCGGGTGTCACGCAGCGCCGAGAAGGTCTTGCCGGTGCCCGGCGCGCCATAGCGGATCAGCTGCCGCTTGAGCTGGAACGGTGAAGCCATGTTAGCGCACAGTTGCCAGACGAAGCTGCTGAGCGTATGCGCATCGGTTTCCCGGCGTTCCAATGAGTCCTCGAATTCCTGGCGCAGCCATCGCATCAGGTGGGCATTGCGCGCGTACCAGCCACCCTGCCGGTCAGGTGCTTCCGGCATCAGCTTTTCGTCGACCAACCAGCTGTACACGCTCTCGAAGTCGGCATTGTTGACCGTGCTCGAGACTTCCAGCGTGCAGGCCGACGCGGTCCGGTTGACCAGCAGCGGGTTGCGGCCAATTCCCAGCCGCTTGCATGCGGCCTCCCAGGCCGTCCCGAAGGCGGCGAAGGTGTCGGCTGCGGGCGTCAGGATCAGCGCTTCGAGCGCGGCGCGGAAGTCCCGGTCGTCGCGCAGCTTGACGAGATTTTCCTTCGTCAGGATCGAGCGGCCGACGGTCGTAACGCCATTCGGCCTGCGCAGCAGGTCACTGCTGAATTCGTGCCAGGGGTCGGTCGCGGATGCCCAGCGGGTTTGCGCATACGTTGCCTTGTCGGCGAGATGCCCACCTTCTGCCAGCGCGTCGCGCACGAGCGCGACCTGTGCCGTGAAGTTCTTGTAGGCGCGCAGCCAGCCGTCGAGTTCCGGGCGCCGGTTCACGACCAGCTGGGTATAGAGATTTTTCAGGCGAGACATGGAATTGTAGAGGTCATGGCAGAGCTTTCCGGACAATCGGGACGCACGCTTTGGCGCACGAGCTGAGTATTATGTATGTGCACACATAAATGAGCAGCCTGCAATTAAACGGCATGGCATAGAGCTTCGTAAACACGTTTAAACGCAATCATGTCGGCTACAAGGACCGCAGCAGAGGTACTGTCGTGCTGGCCCAATTGCCTATAGGCGCTGCGGTGACAGCGCTGCGATAACATGCTGTAGGACCACACGTCCTGGTTGATCCTTGGGTCGCGTAATATACCGGAGTGCAAAAAGTGTCCGAGTCGGACACTTTTTCGGAGTAGTGTCTAAGGATCAGCCCGCAGAGACATGGCTGAGTACCTGCCAACACAGAGACAAGACCGAGAGGCCGGCCACGGCTGCTACAGCCCAACCAGTCTTCCTGGCAGTGCTAGCCTGCTTGGCCTGGGCGGCATTAATCTGGCGCATTAGGTCTTGGCTTGCCTGTTGTAACTCATGTCCGACGAACGTTCGCTGCTGCTCAAGGTCGGCATGTTGCTCAGCGGTTCTTTGGTTGACGGTGGCAAGCAGATCGTCCAGTTTGGTAGTCATATCCGTTCTGAGCTGGCTTTGCGAGCGTGCAAGAGCTTCTTGATTCTCGCGCATACTCGCCGCCACCTGTTCGACCCGTTTTATTAAGTCGCGGTTCGTCTGTTGTAGCTCGTGTTCGAAGAATGCTCGTTGCTGCTCGAGATCGGCATGTTGCTCAGCGTTCTTCTGGTTGACGATGCCAAGCAGATCATCCAACCTCGAAAGCATGTCCGTCTTTAGCTGGCTTTCAGAACGTACAAGAGCTTCCTGGTGCTGGCGCATGCTTGCTGCCAACTGTTCGCCAAGTTTGCGCTCGAACTCTCCCTGAACTTGGCTAAACTCTGCAAAACCTGCATCGACGCGGGCCACGCACTGTGCAAGGGACTCTTGCATCTCCTTGTGCATTGTCGTACGCAGCAAATCGTTGGCCAAGTCGATTTTGCGCTCGGCTTCGGTGACGCGTATGACGCAGCCGACGAGCTTTTCTGCTTGTTCCTGGGTAACCCCTTTAGCTTCCATCAAGCCTTGGTTTGCGGCATTGATTTTCTTCTGCTGTTCTGAGAGTTGCTGCTGCTGATCCAGAATTTTCTCGTTTTGTCCCTTCAGTTCGCGCGCCTGCTCCTCAAGTACTTGTTGTTGTTGCAACAGGATACGCTGCTGGTCGCTCAGCACCTTAGAGATCGCCGTGTTCACTACCAGCAGCCTAGACGAGGTTTGCGTCAACCGACCAATGGATGTGCTTAGGTCGAGTTGCGCGTCCTGGACTTTGTCATCGCGATCGTTCCACCAATTCCCCAGAAAATTGCCATCTCGCTTCTCCCGACGCAGCTGTTCTAGCTTGTCGGCATTGCCCTGAACCGCGTCCTGCTCCCCCAGCATTTCCTGGACGAGTTCTTTGATATTGCTGTCTCGAATGACCTTTTCGGGAACAGAGATGGACGAGAAGGCTTGTACGATTTGCAGTTCTTGCTTGTTGGGTGCGTTCACGCTCGTTCTCTCAAAGGGTGTTCAAGAAATCTTCAATTCGCGACTGGCTGCTGTTGATGAATTCAATCATTTCCGTGCTTTTCTCCACTTGGTCGCTCGTTTCGGTCACGGATTGTTCAAGGCTGGCAAGTGTCGCGGCAGCGGCGCTTCCGGCCTCTCCAAGAGTGACACCGATTGATTGGTAGAACGAAATCGATTTGGCATAGTTGTCGACGTTGCTTAGCGAGCTTTCGGACAGCTTGACAAGCTCGTTCGAAAACTCGTCACGGCGCTTCGCGTCGGCCATCATTTCATCCATCTGCTTTGCATCCATGGCGTAGCGATAGCGGTCGAACAGGCAATCGATTTGATACGCTAGGAAGGCCGACAGCAAGCCGGTCATGATCCCCATCAGTACAGGTGTAACGATGTCTGCCACGGGCTTTAGGAAAGGAACGGTCAGCATGAAAGTTGCGACGGTCTCGTTCAGTACCAGCCCGACCGAACTGACCACCACTGTGCTCAGGATCTTGAGGCCATCCTGGAGAGCCTGGTCGGCCGTCAAATGCTCCGGTGGGAAGAAGATCATCTTCAGCGCTCGAAACAGTCCGAGCAGGCCTTCGCGGATGACCGTAACGAAGCGCTTTGCAGTCGACAGGAAGTTGTTTAAGAGGAATGTCAGCAGATTGCTCATGAAACCGCTGACCCCTCCTTCTAACAATTGCGAAACTGCGTCAGGAATCTTTTTAGCGACGTTGCTGATTACTCGTGCCAGACGGCTGCGAATTTCCTCGAACAAGGACTTGCCAGCTTCTACCCCGTGCTCGATCAAGACCTTGAATTCGTTAAACAGCCCGTTGACCAGTTCTGTGAGCAACAGACCAAGCGCTTGACGCAGTCCCATCTGGATAGCCTGCTTCCCGCCCGTTTCGAGCAATTCCGTTGCCTGCTTCTTGAGGAGGGCCCGGTCAGCCGTATTATCGATGTGCTTCTTGGCCTTGTCGTACTTCTCCTGCATGAGCTTTTCGTCGACCTCAAAATGCGTCTTGTTGTCCGAGCCGTCCTTGCGTTCGCGCTCTGCCCATTCCTTGAGATCTAGGTCACTCTTCGAGCCGTTTAGGGACTGGTTGGTCAACGCCAAGTTATCGTCATGGTTCGCGATCTCGCGTAGACGGCTCACGTCGACTGCGGCGTCGCCACTGTCCTTATTCACCTTCACCTGACCAAGTGCCAGATGCATTTTCGGGTCCTGATGAATTTCGCTGATGGAAACGACGTGATCGAGCTCGGCGCCGAGGACCTTGCCGCTCTTCAGCGTCACTTCACCGTCTTGCGAAACACTGCCACCCGTATATTCGTCGCGCCCTTGCGAAATTTTTGCCTTGCGCTTGTCGTCCCAAGTCTTACCACCGGCGGTGTCGGCTTTAGTCTGGGTGTCCACTTCATAGTCGGCCCTGACGGACGCGTTATAGGTCTTCTTCGAATGCTCGTGCAGCTTGCGGTCCGAGTCCGTCGCTACGTAATCGTCATCTTCCCTTTTGAAATTATGCAGGGTCGTGACATTGCCACCGTTCTTGTCTTCGAACATAGCGGCGGACAATCCAAAAGGACCAATGATCTGCGCTATAACCTGTTGCCGGCAATCGGCGAATAACTGTTGCAGGCGCTCTTCACGCAGGGCACTCAAGGTCTTTTCCATTCTTCGCTCCGGTCCGGTCAACTACATTTTTCATTAACAAAGCGATCGAACCAAGGGCCAAATCCAGGTGCGATCACGATCCTATCCGCGACGTCGTGGTACACGCGGATGATTTGGCCCATCTTCCCTTGTGTCGGCGGATCCATGTCGAGGCACAGGTAATCGCCCCCGCCATTCGACGCAAACGGGATCCATCCAGCAGACCACCACACAGGCTTGACCGTCCCGTCGGGACGAGCTTCCTGTCCATCGAAGTCACCGCCCTCGAGCAGGTCATTCCAGGTAGACCAGCTCATCAGTACTCGACGGGACGGAAGAAATGCATGTGCGCCGAACAGCGGTTCTGCTTCTCCCCTCTGCCCGTTGTGAATCTTTAGGCACCCAATGAAATCGTCAGGCAGCACCACCCTTAGCTTGCCCTGTAGGTCACGAACGGCGGCAACATCGGCAGGTGGATTCAGGTCCGCTAGCACTGCCCGCTTGTTGGCCTTGAGCCATTCTTCGAATTTTTCCCACTGACGATGCATCAAACGTTGCTCCTTGCTGTAGAAGAAGGGATCGCTGTGCAAGCGCTGACACCCGCAAGCAGCAAAAACCTATATGTCCAGTAGCGCTGGGACTAGCATCTGGCAGTCTATCAAAAAACTGAACAACGAATATGGCCTTATAGCAACCTTTTGGATGGCTGCTCCTACGGGGTTTCGCTGAGCCGTCTTTTCCTGGTTGGCACCTCTACGCTAGCTATTCTTAAGAACTTCCAAACGACCTGGCTAGGCGGCTTCTGCGTTCAACAAGAACTCTGCTATGTCTTTCGTTGAGTACATCGGACGACAGCGGATCGAAGCCTTATCCGCCTCTTCTTCGAGTTCGAGTACGGCGGCAGCCACCTGCGCAAGTTGACGGGTACTGTATTGTGGATCTTGCTCGCTTACCCGGTGAAGTAATAGCTCGAACGCCATATTTTCTGTTCGTGGCAACAAATCAGACCCTATTCCAACTTTTTTCAGTTGGGTCAGATCCCATAGCTTTGCCTTCGCATGGTCAACAAGAGGTCCGATGCGACCTGGTATGAGCATTCCAAAGTTCGCCGCAAGACGTTGACCCACAAAACCAATTCGTGTAGCACGCGCATTTTCCGAGATACGATATTGCTGCCCAAAAAGGCTGATTAGAGCGGGACGCTGTGCGGCAACTTCATCTCGCACTAAAGATTCGAGGCGCTTTAACGTTGCCTCGGCAGGCGAGTATGGAACAACGTTTACCGTAGTGGATTCAATATCTATTTGTCGCCGTAAGAGAAGAGATGCGCATTGCATCAACCCCGTTGCGGCTACATCTTCAAGAGACTCACCGGCTCCATCACGCACCTCTCCTACGATCAAGCCATCCATCGCGCCACGCCAAGTGACGAGCGAACGAATACCTTCCTGTACTTTTTGCTCAGTTGAGCTGAGGGCTACTTGGCTTGCGTATATAAATGCATTTGCTTCTGCGCCGTACAGGCAGGCCAGTCGCTCAAGGCCATCAACTTTGCGTACGATAGCAGCACCTTCATCTGCTGCGACAACGCCAATGCAAAGTCTTTCTCCAGAACCGACCATCGGTTCGAGATAGATTGGAGCCCAGAGAGCCCGGTAGTTACTACGGCGGGGGCGGAAACCCAGAGACTCGAGGGTAGGGATTGAACTCATCTCACGCTCCAGTAAGTGCTGGGAACCTAGGGATGCCCATATGCTTTGCGACAAGCTGCGGAAGTGCCTTTATGCGATTGATCAAGAAGTCTTGCATTGCCTGCAAGTCTCGCTCTCCGAGCAGCGAAGCAGCACGACTTGCGGCTACGATCCCGGAGATGTCAAGTGATTCATACTCGGTCGCAACTTGATCGGCAGCTTCTAACAATTGACTACGCTCAGGCAGCTTCAACGTGCGGTTGGCATGCTCTGCAATAAGATTTTTTGTAGATGCGTGTGGGACTAGGTCTGTTATGTACCAGTTCGGGCCCCGGAACGCATGCGAATGATCTATAAGCCAGACATCATCGGGGCCGTTGACCAAGAAGTTACCAGGATGGCGGTCGGCGTTGGAAACCCACTCATCAAAGAGAAGCGCGGCTTTCCAGCGGGACCAAGTAGTCAGCAACGAGCCAAAGGCATGATTGTCGTCCCGGCCGAACTGGCGGGCCAAGCTCGGCGCATCTAAAGCGGCAGAGCCATACGCTAACGTATGCGTAAGCTTCTGGCCCACTAGGAAGGGCGAGTTCGGATAATCTTCTACTGACACTTCTACCAAGTACCCGTCGGGAACCGGTAATCCAGCGGCTTTGCCAAGCACAGTGCATACCAGCTCATTTGCCAGCGCTTTCGGCGCTAGCAGCTTCACATATGCACCCGTCTTCCCAACGTCGGTTTCGATGATCCCCTTGTAGGTCTCGAAGAAGCCAGAATCCTGATCGCGTAGCAACGTTGCGCCAGGCAGTAGGTATCCACCACTGATGGTCATAGTCTGGGTCTTCCTCGTCCTGGGTGCCGCTTGTGCGTGCGTTAGAAAGTTGTTCAAATTCTACACGATGGAAGCATCAAGTGAATGATTTGCAACTTTTACCTGCCAGCCCCTAAGGCAATCCTAACGTCACAGGTATGGGTGGCTACAAGCGCTTCGGTGGCACTGAGTCTATTGGTGCTCCATGAACTGACCCTATTTAGGCCGCCAAGATCAGCTGCTCCAGAGGCATTGTGCTAAGACTGCTTCGCGTTGGCTTGGGAAAAATTTGGGGAAAATTCCAGTCGATTTTCTTCCCAATCCTTCCTTTCCTTGCCTAACTCTGCCAGGTTGGAATATGATGGCAATTCAAGGAGTTACGTCAAAACAAGCCACTTTTCGTAACCCGCGCACCGGCCTCCGAAGCCAAGGGTCGTGGGTTCGATCCCCGCCAGCCGCGCCACTCCAGGTTCGCCGAATCGCCCGCAGCGATACCGCTGCCGATGTGCCGTATTCCCAATGCCAACCGGCAACCAGTCCTCAGCGCCTCACGCCCGCTTGTCGTTTCCGTATTTACGGGCAAGCATCTTCCTGCCGAACCAGTGATAGACGACTTGCGCAGCCATGCGCGGCAGCGCATGCCGCAGCGAGCCTTTGAGCAGGATGTTGGCCGGGGCCGCCGCCGCCGCCGGGCTGGCCTCCGCTGCCGCCACCAGTCCGCATGCCTCGAAGCGGTCGCTGTTCTGCTGCAGGAATTCGCACAGCTTGCGCAGGCGCGCCTGGGTCAGGCGGTTGCGCCGCGTCTGCTGGAAGCCCAGGTCGTGGTTCTGGACGAATTCGAACGGATGGGTCAGCACGACGACCAGGGGTACGCCCTCGCGGCGCGCCTTTTCCAGGAGATCGCGCGTCTCGGCGAAGCTCGAGCCGGCGATCGTCAGGGACTTGATGTTCCGCTTGGGACCGATCTTCCAGTCGGAAAATGACAAGACCGGGAACTCCTGCACGCCATGCCGTTCATGCTGGCCGCTGTACAGCGTGTAGTCGGGCTCGCCGTTGCTGTAGATGGCCACCCCGATGTTCGAGCTGTAGGGAATGCCGCATTGGGCCAGGGCCTGGTACAGGCCTGGGCCGTGATTCAGGTTGCCGCTGCGGAAAGCCTTGGGAGCGGGAATCTGCCATTCCCGGAAGGTCTCGATGCCCTGCTTGATGAGGCCGACCGCCTCGTCGACGCTGTATTTGCTGATGTCATCCCGGTGTTTCATGCCGCGCGACTTGTCCCACCAGTCCGGGTCCTCGAACAGTTTCCAGCATGGATGGGTATGCAGCTGCACTTCATGGCCCTCGGCATGGATTTGCTGGGCAATGGGGCGCATCGGATCGTGCTTGAAATGATAGCGCTGCTGCGTTTCCACAAAGAAGGTTGCCTGGACACCGTATTGGCGGAAGGTGTCGAGCAAGAAACCCAGGCCTTGCGAACGGCCCTCGACATTGCACCATACCAGCGGCTCGGCGACCGGCTGCCTGGACCTGTCCGAGAAAGCACCGGCGATACTGAACTCCGTGTCGATCGTGATGCAGACCCGGGTGCGCTGTGACGCTGTATTCATGATCTCACCAGATGTTGCGGCTGACGATGCTTGCCAAAAAATTCATGCCGAAAGTATAAGAGTGCGGCCTGGCCCTGTCCACTCCGTTGGAGCGATCTCATCGGCTCGACAGCCTGCGGAAATAGCGCTGCGACGGCATATCGATCACGTGGTGCAGGACGACCGACAGGATCAGCACCAGCACGAAGGACAGCCAGACATACACGGGAGCGATCTGGTTGGTGTTCGACATGAACCCGGCCTTGAGCAGGTCGTAGACCAGGTAATGCACCATATAGGTGGAATACGAGATTTCGCCCAGGTAGACCAGGGGCCGCGCCGACAGGGGGGCGCTGATGCCCGTCGCCGTGACGCTCAGGTAGGCGATCAGGAGCGCGAACGCCACCGGGATGATGCTGTAGTCGGCGAGGGGGGCGAAGACGTAGACGATGCCCAGGCCGAGGAAGCCGCCCAGGGCAGCATGGCGCCAGCTTTCCAGGAACGAACGGTAGTTGACGTAGAGCGAGCCGATGAACACGCCCATCAGGAATTCCAGCAGGGTCCGTACCAGGGCCATGCGCGGCACGTTGGCGCCCAGCGAGGAGATGTTGGCGGCGGTGTAGATCAGGTGCAGCAGCAGGGCGACCAGGGCGATGATGACCAGGTGGGCGCCGACGCCGCCGCGCAGCCGCCGCAAGCCGAAGGCCATCAGCGGGAAGAACAGGTAGACGAACCATTCCGAGCTGATCGACCAGGAGGGAACGTTCCAGGTCAGCTCGCTGCCGACCCACATATGTACCAGGAACATGCTCTGGAAAAACGCCGTCCAGGTATAGGATTCGGGCGCCGTACCGCTGCTCGAGAAATAGCTGAAGGCCACGAACAGGGCCAGGTAGCCGCCCAGCATCGCCGCATGCAGCGGGTAGATGCGCGCCAGGCGGTTCCAGTAGAACTTGCCGATGCTGCGCGGGGAGCTGTTCGCCAGCGCGGCGTGGTAGCTGAGGAAGATGACAAAGCCGCTGAGCAGGAAGAACAGGTCGACGGCCAGGTAGCCGTGCGCGATGATCCGGGCCAGCGGCGCATAAATCGAGTCGCCCAGCAGGGCCAGCGAGTGGAAGAACACCACCCACCATGCGCAGATGCCGCGCAGGCCGGCGAGTTGATTGAGTTTCACGATGTCACGAATCCTGTTTCTCTGGATGGAAGCTTGTGCTTGAGGCCCTTCTGCACCCGCGCGGAGTGGTGGTCGATCGCCACGGTCAGGCCGACCATGTAGAAGATGAAGGGCTGGTAGGCGATACCGACGAAGGCGCCGCCGGCCAGGAATACCAGGACCGAAGCAGTCAGGGCGTCGGCGAGCGCGGTCATCCAAGCCATGCCGGCATGGCCGCGCCAAGTCTTGCGGATGGCGCGCAGGCGGGCCAGGACCAGCAGGATGATGCCGAAATAGATCAGGAAGCCGGGAATGCCCTGTTCGCCCAGGACTTCGAAGTAAATACTGTGGAAGGCCTTGCCCGCCAGCCGGTCCTCGGGATAGTAATGGATGATGCCGTCTTCGGTGACGTTCATGATGCGATTCAGGACGAAGGCATCGAAGCCGCCGCCGGTCGGATGCTGGCCGACGTAATCCACGGTCCATTCCCAGACCTTGAGGCGGCCGAGCGCCGACGAATCCGTATTGTAGGACTCGATGGTCGACATGCGCGCTCCCCAGGGCGTCGCCGAGAGGTCGATATTCATGAGGATCGTGCCCGCCAGGGCGATCCCCGCCAGCCACCACAGCTTCTTTTTCGACTTCAGGACCAGGATCAGGCCCAGCATGCCGATCGCGACGATGCCGGTGCGCGCACTGGTGCCGATGATGGTTGCCACGGCGGTCAGGATGACGCCCAGGAACAGGCAGCGTGTGAACAGATTCTTGGGAAACAGCAAGTTATGGCGCATGACATAGATCACCATCGGCACCAGCATGGCGCAGACCACGGCCAGCGTGCTGCCTTCGGCCAGGCCGCTATTGCCCCCGCCCATGACTGCCAGGACCCCGTAGCCGCCGCTCCCGAGCAGGGTCTTGACGCCGGTGGAGGCGAAGATGGTCGCGGCCGAGAAGATAAAGACCAGAATGAAGGCTTCGATCTGGATGCGCGAGCGGAACACGAAAGGTATGAAGAGCGCGAACAGCATCACCTTGAAGGCCCAGTCCCACTTGAGCCAGGCACGCTCCGGGATCGGCGACATCATCGTGGTCAGGGTGATCCAGACGGTGAACAGCGCAAGCAGCCACAGGAGTCCACCAAAGCGGGGCGGATCCTTCCTGTCCTTGACGAAATATAGGCCCAGCATCGTCAGCGCCGCGACGAGATTCAGCGGCCAGCCGCTGATGATGGCATAGGCCAGCTGCTGGGGCTTCACGACATCGACCCAGACGAAGCCGAGCGCAGCAGCGAAGGCCGCGGAAAAGCCCATGAACAGCAGGCTGAAGAAGACAGCCGTTAAATAAAGACTTTGCATAGTTGCGTGTGGTGGCTTGCGTTGCGCCCGTCAGGCGGCATCATGACGCCTGTCCGGCAGTCGGGATGCCGCGCCGGGAGTGCTAGCGACTCTTCTTTTTCTCGGGTGGAGGGAGCTGCGCTTCGCTGTCCGGGGCGAACCAGGGAATCAGCTTGTCGAGCCGGAGCGCACGGAAGACTGTATACAGGATCGCCAGGCCAAAAACCAGCAATGATGCGTTGTCAATCATAAATGCCCTTAATAAAGTGACTCGGCCGGGTGACGCGGTCGCCGCCGTCTTCCGCTGGTGGATTCCCCGAACGGGAGCGGACGCTAGGATACCATGTGAGAAATGGCAACACACCGCGCACACCGTATTTTCGTATTTTTTTGACATCAAAATTGCATTAGGCAAAAAAAAGCGGAAGTCCCCGGGGACTTCCGCTCGAGCCGGAGGCGGCTGGCGATTAGCGCGGCACGATCGCGAACTGCGGCGAGGTGGCGTAGTCGGGCTGGTACGGACGCTTCGCGTACAGGTCGTATGCGCTGCGGCCGTTGGCATCGACGCCGACGCTGTAGGCCAGGGCCGGGCGCATGATCGACTGCGAGCTCTCGACCGTGACGTAACCCGTCATCTGGCCGGCTTTCAGGCCCAGGCTGCTTGCCATCTGGGTGCTGGCGCAGTCCAGTTGCAGGAAGGTCGCGGTATGGTTAGCCGCATACACTTGCTTCATGCTCGTGTACAGCGGGGAAGTTGCGCTGTCGCGAACCTTCAGGCTGTAGGCGGGCGCCTCGATCCAGCAATAACCGTCGCCGACCATGCGGTTGACCGGGAAGCTGGCCTTCCACTTCAGCAGCGGCTGGGCACGGGTGAAGCCGAGTTCCACCATGCGGCCGACGGACGCGGTGAAGAAGTCGTCCTGCCACGGCGCCAGGCCGGTGCTGGTGTTGTAGACGATCGCATAGCCGTGCTCCAGCGCACCCAGCTTGTTGGCCGCGGTGTTGTTGGTGTAGTTCGCGTCATACCAGTCGATGTTGTGGTTGACCATGGCCGCGAAGTTCGCCTTCTGCGGATCGTTGTCCGGCGTGATGTAGGCGGCTTCGCTCAGCGTACGCAGGCTCCACGCCTGGCCGCGCACCTGGTCCGACTTGACCAGGCCCTTCAGGTTCTGGCGATAGCCCGGGTTGCCGGAGATCGAGTTGTAGTTGGCCCAGAACTGCAGCTCTTCCAGGTGATAGTAATCGCCCGTGACCAGGTAAGGCAGGTAGGCGAACGCGGCCTGGTGCGAGGTGTCCGCCGTCAGCGGGGTGGCGCACACGGTCTGCGGGCAGGCCGGGAAGCCTTCGTTCAGCTTGGTCACCGGGTTCTTGCTGTCGCCCGAGATGCCGAGCGCCGCGTACGGGAACTCGGCCAGGGTCACCGGACGGCCGGTCTGCTTGTTACGGTAGTGGATCGACCAGCTGCCGGCCTGGTCCGACATGCCGAGCGAGATCTTCTTCATGCGCTCGTCCATGCTGAGCAGGTACAGCGCGCTCCAGGCCGGCAGGAGGCCGAGTTCCGGACGGGCGCCGGTCGCCGGCATGTAGGGGTTGGCCACGCCACTCTGCATCGGACCGGTCTTGGCGCCATTCCACTTGCTGACCCAGGAGGCGATCGTCGTTTCGGTGATCTTCAGCGACTGGTCATAGTTGGGCAGGGCCTTGGTGCCGATCAGGTAGGCGGCATCGTGGCGCACGTTCAGCGCCGGCTCCTTGCCCCACCATGCCACCTTGCGCCAGCGGGCGTGGTGGTAGTGGGTCATGGCGGCCTGCGAGAACACGGACTGGCCGCCGACCAGCAGCTGGGCGTTGTAGACGGCGTTCTGCGGAGCGGCTTCGTACGCCCAGCCGTTCTCGATCGCGACGTCGACACGGGCGTTGTTGCTACCCGGATAGAAACGGATGGCGAAGCGCGCGCTCAGGTGCGGATGTTCCACGCCGGCGGCGGTCTTCAGCGGCGCCGAGACGATCCATTCATTGGCCAGCGAACCGGACAGCCAGGTGGTGTACTTGCCCGACTTGAGCAGGGCGTCGGCCGATGCCGAATAGACGACGCCGCCGACGGTGGCGTTGAAGCTCGCGGTGAAACCGCTGTTCAGCAGGGTCGTGGGGCTGGCCGTGGTGGCCGCGGCGGCCGTGGTGCTCTTGACCAGCTTGATGGTTTCCACCTGGCCGGCGGTGCTGCTCGGCAGTTGGACGGTGATGACCGCATGGCGCAGCGAGCCGTCCGGATGGCGGGCCTTGGCGTCGACTTGCAGGGGCACGGCGGCGCCGGCGGCAGTCTGGCCGACCAGGGTCGAGCCGGCCGGAACGTGGCCTTGGGCGAATGCCTGGCCGAAGGTGGCGGTCGGACGAGTTTGCGCAGCGGTGCTGGTCAGCTGAACCGTGGTGATGGCCACAGCAGTGCTGGGCAAGGTGGTGCTTGGCGAGGTGGTCGGGCCGGTCGGAGTGGTGCTGCCTGCGGCCGCGGTCGAACGCGAGCCCAGCAGCGGGTTGCTCAAGGTCTTGGTGCTCTCCGCAGCATTGCCGCAGCCCATCAGGGCCATCGAAGCGGACAGGGCGGTGATGATCATCGGAACTTGAGTCGAGAAGGAATTTCGCATGTCTATATACCCACAAAAAGTTTCGGCAAAAAAAATATTGCCG
The DNA here is from genome assembly GCF_018119385.1 of Massilia sp. AB1. NCBI lineage: Bacteria > Pseudomonadati > Pseudomonadota > Betaproteobacteria > Burkholderiales > Oxalobacteraceae > Massilia > Massilia sp. AB1. The sequence continues at coordinate 17,560 of NZ_JAGKSG010000044.1, forward strand.
TACGGATAGATCCAGAATACAGCGGAAGATCAAGTGCCGTGCGGAAAAATTCCGCTTTGTCAACGGAAAAATTCCGAAAAACAACACAATATTGTTCGGTGGTTCAACATTGATGTCAATAAATATTTGACCAAATGCATTAATTTGTTAGTGTTGTTTTGTAAATTTCCATTTTTGCAAAACGACATTTCGTTGACTAAGCGATTACACCTATTGCTTTGTGAGCAAAATTTCTAAACATTTGCATCAAAATTGTTGTAATCGGTACATCGTTGCCTGATTAGCAGGCAGGAGTGCTGTGGCATAATGCCGGGTGACTTTTTCATGCCGACGAGGCTGTTTGATGTCTACGAGCCTTGCCGTAAAGGATGAATGGTTTGCGGTGGGGAAATAGTTTGGAACTACATCGATATAAAACATGAGCCGTGTGATGCGCCATCGATCTACTTGCCGAGCCGACCTGGGCCGCCTACGTGATGGCAAGCACACCTAGAAGCGCCGGCCAGCGGGCGCGCCGCCGCCCTTTCTGGATCCGGCTGGCCATGACGGGGGTGCTGCTGGGTGCCGCCGTCGCTGGCGGCGCGCTCTATTTCTTGAACGACGCGGGCATCACGCCGCGTTCGCTCGGCCCGTATATCGAACGCCGCAGCCAGGGACATAACCCTGTGATCGAAGGCATTGGACGCAGCGCGCGGAGCTGGCTGATCGCGGCCGACCGCGGCGAGCAGCCTTTGGCAGCCGCGGCTTGGCGCCCCGGCTTCGTCGGCATGCAGGAAGCAGCGGTCCTGCCTGCCACGCAGGCGACGGAGGGGGAGCGTGAAGTGCTGGTCGTCGATGGGCCCGACCTGGCGCGCGCCCTGCGCGCCGCCGTGCCTGGCCAGCGCATTACCCTGTTGCCGGGAATCTATCGGATCGAAGGCACGCTGGAGGCCTTTCGCCCGGGCAGCGCGGAAGCGCCGATCAGCGTGCGCGCGCACCGGCCGGGCAGCGCCGTGCTGGAGATCGCCGGGGGCGAGGGTTTCAGGGTCACGGCGCCCTATTGGCGCTTCGAGAACCTGGTGCTGCGCGGCGTCTGCAGCGGGAACAGCGAATGCGAGCACGCCTTCCACGTGGCCGGCGATGCCCATCACTTTGCCGCCGTCAACAACCTGGTGGAGGACTTCCACGCCCACTTCAAGATCAATGGCGAGCGGGGGCGCTACCCGGACCATGGGGTGATCGAGTCCAATACCTTGCGCAACAACACCGTGCGCCTGACCGAAAAGCCGGTCACGCCGATCGACCTGGTGACGGCCAGCCATTGGCGCATCCGCGGCAACCTGATCAGCGATTTCGTCAAAGGCGCCGGCAACCAGGTCAGCTACGGCGCTTTCGCCAAAGGCGGCGGCAGCGACAACATCCTGGAGCGCAATGTGGTGATCTGCGAAGACCGCTTGCGCGGCGCGCCCGGACAGCGCATCGGCCTGTCGCTCGGCGGCGGCGGCACCGGCCGCGATTACTGCCGCGGCGGCAAGTGCATCACCGAGCAGACCGGCGGCATCCTGCGCGCCAACCTGGTCGCCTCCTGTTCGGACGACGGCATCTACCTGAACGCGGCCGCGCGCAGCATCTTGCTGCACAACACCGTGGTCGACACCGGCGGCATCACGGTGCGCTACCCGGAGAGCAGCGCCGACATCGCCGGCAACCTGGTCGACGGCATCATCCGCAGCCGCGACGGCGGCCTGCTGCGCCTGGCGGACAACCTGCATACCTCGGCCGCGCGCCTGTATCTCGGCAGCCACCCCTACCGCGCGCTGTTCCGCGACCCGTCGAGCCTGGACTTCCGCTGGCGCGAGCCGGCGCCGGTCCGTCCGGCCGCGGATGGAGCAGCGCCGGACCTGTGTGCGCCGGCGCGGCCGGCCATGGCGCGCTACGGCGCCTTCGAGGATTTCGCGGCCTGCCTGGATCCTGCGGCGAGGACGGTGCGCACGCTTCAGTAGCGCCTGGAAATACTGCCTAGAGTAAAATATTATTTATTTAGCACTTCTTTCTTTGAGGAAAAGAACATGTCCATCTTTGCAGGCGTGTATGCGCGCCGGGCAGGCCAGCAGGTTCCGCCGCAGCTTGCGCAGCAGCTGCGGGCGGCGATGTCGCGTCATCCCGAGGATGCCGGCCGGGTGCAGGAATACACGGATGGCCGGGCGCTGCTGCTGACGCTCGATGTCGGCGCCCTGGGCGGCACCGGCGCTTATGCGGATGACGGGCGGGTCGCCTTCGCCGCCGGTGCTCCCTTGCTGCAGCCTGCGGCAAGCGCCGAGCCGCTGGCACGCGACGACAGCGTGGCTGCGCTGGCGCGCGCCATCGGCGGCGACGAAGCGCTGCGCGCCTGCCGCGGCACCTATTGCGCCGTAGTGTACGAGATCGCGGAGCAGCGCCTGCACCTGATCACGGACAAGTCCGGCGTGCGCCCGGTCTACTGCTGGATCTCGCCCGACTACCTGGTGTTCGCCACGGCCCTGCGCATCATCGAGGCTGTGTCCTTCTGCAAGAAAACCCTGAACATGCAGGGCATCGCCGAATCCTCCTGCTTCGGCTTCCCGCTGGGCGACCGTACTCCCTACGACAACGTGATCTCGATGCTGGCCGGCGAACACCTGGCGGCCGAAGGCGAGCAGCTGCGGCGCCCGCGCTACTGGCGCTGGGATGAGCCGATGACGCCGGCCGCCCCCGGCCCGGGCCCGCACGAACGCCTGTACCGCAGCTTCCAGCAGGCGGTGCGCATCCGCCTGGGCGCGGACCGCTCGACCGCTTCCTTCCTCAGCGGCGGCCTGGATTCGCGGGTGATCGTGGCCGAACTGCGCCATGCCGGAGCCAGCGTGTTCACGGCCAACTATGCCCCGGCCGGCAGCCAGGACCAGGTGCTGGGCAAGATGATTTCGGACCGGCTCGGCACCCACAATACCCCGCTGGTGCGCACCGCCGTGGTCGAAGGCGACCCCTACAGCAAGGCCACGGTGCACGAATGGCTCAAGCTGCCGGAATACCAGGCCACCCAGCCGGCGCGTCCGCGGGTACTGTGGTCGGGCGATGGCGGCAGCGTGGGCCTGGGCCATGTCTACCTGAACCAGGGCATCGTCGACGCCATGCGCGCGGGCAAAGTGCAGGAATCGATCGACCGCTTCTTCGCCTATAACCGGCTGGCCTTGTCGGTCAAGCTGTTCAAGCCGGAACTCGGCGCCGACCTGACCCGCCTGGTGAACCAGGGCGTGCTGTCCGAGCTGGAAGCGCTCAAGCCGGCCGACCCGGGCCGCGCCTGGTACCTGTTCCTGATGATGAACGACCAGCGCCGCCACCTGTTCAACCATTTCGAATCGATGGACCTGGGACGCCTGGAGTTCGAGCTGCCTTTCTTCGACGCCGAGTTCCTGGCCGACGTGATGCGCGAACCCTTCGATCCCTTCCTGCGCCACGCGTTCTACGTGGAGTGGCTGAAATGCTTCCACCCCGCCGTCGCCGGCACCCCGTGGCAGGCCTACCCGAACCACGTGCCCTGCCCGCACCCGCTGCCCGCGGAGGCCACCTACCAATGGGACGGGCTCACCCCGGGCGAATTCTCCAAGAGGATCGCCTTCTCGCTGGAGTGCGCGCGCGGCCTGCTGGCGGCGTCCGAGTTCACGCGGCGCTTCCTGGGCGCCTTCCGCATGCGCCTGTTCTTGCTTGCCCTGCGCCTGACCGGCCGGGATTATTCGCACCAGCTGAAGGCGCCCTCGCTGATGCACCAATACTGGACCCGCACCCTGGCCGAGTAAGGACAGACCGCAAGGAAACGCGCATCGCTTCATGAAACTACATACTGAAATCGCACGGGGCCTGAAATGGACGGCCGGGGCCAAGCTCGGCAGCCAGCTGGTCACCTGGGGCATCACGATCTATGTCATGCGCGTGCTCGATCCCGGCGACTATGGCTTGCTGGCCATGGCCACCGTGTTCCTGGCGCTGCTGGCCATGTTCGCCGAGGTCGGACTGGGACCGGCCCTGGTGCAGAAGAGCGAGCTGGCGCCGGAGACCGTGCGCCGCGCCTACGGCATCGTCTGGGTCGTGAACCTGGTCCTGTTCGCCCTGCTGAACCTGGCGGCCGGCCTGGTGGCCGGTTTCTACGGCGAAGCGCGGCTGGTGCCGGTATTGCACGTGCTGTCGCTGCAGTTCCTGATCATTCCCTTCATCGTCGTGCCCGACGCCATGTTGCAGCGCAAGCTGGACTACAAGTGGCGCTCGCTGATCGAACTGGCCACGGCCGTCGCGGCCAGCGTGGCGACCCTGCTCATGGCGCTGGCCGGCTACGGCGTCTGGTCGCTGGTCGCCGGCATGCTGGCCAACACGGCCTGCAAGGCGGTGCTGCTGAACGTCGTCTCGCCTTACCTGCGCCTGCCCAGCTTCGCGCTGGGCGGCATGCGCCAGGTGGTCCAGTTCGGAGGAAACGTCACGGCCTCGCGCTTCCTGTGGTTCTTCTTCACCCAGATCGACGTGGTCCTGATCGGCCGCCTGCTCGGCGACCATGTGCTCGGGCTGTATTCGGTGGCCGTGCACCTGGCCTCGCTGCCGGCGCAGCGGGTGTCGGGCATCCTCAACCAGGTCGCCTTCCCGGCCGCGGCCCGCTTCCAGCACGACCGCGCCGCCATCGGCGTCCAGCTGCTGCGCGCCATCGGCTACGTCAGCCTGATCGCCTTCCCCATCCTGTGGGGCATGTCCTGCGTGGCCTACGAACTGATTCCGGTCCTGCTCGGACCCGAATGGGGCGGCGCCATCCTGCCTTTCCAGATCCTGACCCTGGTGATGCCGTTCCGGATGATCATCGGTTTCCTGCCGACCGTCACCGACGCCCTCGGCCGCTCGGATGTCGCGCTGCGCAACGCGGCGCTCGGCTGCCTGGTCATGCCGGCCGCGCTCTACGTGGGCAGCCATTGGGGCATCGCCGGCGTGGCCTATGCCTGGGTGACCGCCTATCCGGTGGTCCTGTTCATGAACTTGCGCCGCATGCTGCCCGTGATCGGTATTTCCCTGCGCGCGGTGGCCGAGCGGGTGGCGCCCGCGCTGTTCTCGGCGGCCGGCATGTACGGCGCGGTATGGGCCGTGCGCATGGCCTGGCGCGGCGCCGGCGGCGTGACGGCCCTGGTGCTGGAAATCGTGGCCGGCGTGTGCAGCTATGTGCTGCTCAGCATGGTTTGCAACCGAGCGCTGCTGGCCGAACTGTTGCGCCGCGGCCGCCCGGCAAGCCCGGCGGCATGAAGACGGCGTATGCACGGCGGCGCTAAATTGACAGCCGCCACTAATGATGCCACCATCATATTTATCATTTTGTAAATTTTTTGATCAACGCGCTGGCGCCTTCCCTGCGAACGGCGCCCCACTTTTCAGGACGCACCGTGTTCCAATTGCTTAAATCGATCAAGAACCAGTTTTCCCCACAGCCGCCCCTGACCGACCTGGCCAAGGCCGAGCTGGAACGCGACCAGCGCGGCCTCCCGGCGCGCGATCCCGGGATCGAGGCCGTGATTGAGGCCTGCACCCGCTGGCTCTGCCTGGCCCAGGACAAGTCCGCCTCCAACGACGGCGGCGTGGCGCGCGACTTCAGCCTGCAGAAGGGCTGGGCGACCTCGTATCCGGAAACCACCGGCTACATCATCCCGACCATCATCGAACTGGCGCGCCGCAAGGGTGACGCCGGCCTGCATGCGCGTGCGCGCCGCATGCTGGACTGGTGCGTGGCGATCCAGTTCCCGGAAGGCGGTTTCCAGGGCGGCAAGATCGACGCCACTCCACGCGTCCCGGTCACCTTCAACACCGGCCAGATCCTGATCGGCCTGGCCGCCGGCGCCGCCGAATACGGGGATCCGCGCTACCTGGAGTCCATGCACCGCGCCGCCGCCTGGCTGCGCGACGACCTCGACGCCGACGGCTGCTGGCGCAAGCACCCGACCCCGTTCGCCAAGCCGGGGGAAAAAGCCTATGAAACCCACGTCGCCTGGGGCCTGTTCGAGGCCGAGCGCGTGGCGCCGGGCCACGGCTACGGCGCAGCGGGACTGCGCCAGGTCGACTGGGCCCTGAGCAAGCAGCAGCCGAACGGCTGGTTCGCCTCGAACTGCCTGACCGACGCCGACAACCCGCTCACCCACACCATCGGCTACGTGCTGCGCGGCGTGCTCGAAGGCCACCTGCTTTCCGGCCGGGCCGACCTGCTGCAGGCCGCGCAGCGCACCGGCGCCAGCCTGGCCGAGGCGGTCGGCCCGGATGGCTACCTGGCCGGACGCCTGGACCGCAACTTCCGTCCGGCGGTCGACTACGTCTGCCTGACCGGCTCGGTGCAGATCGCGCATTGCCTGTTCCTGCTGCACCGCCTGACCGGCGAGCGGCGCTTCCTGGACACCGGCCGCAAGCTGACCGCCTACGTGCGCCGCAGCATCCGCATCGAAGGCGGCCCCGGAGACACCGTGGGCGGCGTGAAGGGCTCGTTCCCGGTCAACGGCGACTACGGCCAGTGGGAATACCTGAACTGGGCCGCCAAGTTCTGCATCGACGCCAATCTGCTGGAAGCGGAACTGGTCGGAGCGGGCGTCCATGCTTGAGCCGCTCAAGCGCGCCGTCAAGGCCAGGCTGGAACAGCTGCGGCGGCGGCGCAGCGAGCAGCAGCTGCGCCAGGCCGGCCGCCATGTCACCCGCGCCGGGCTGGCGCAGGACCTGGCGCGCCTCGGCATCGCGCGCGGCGACACCGTCTTCCTGCATTCCTCGCTGAAGAGCCTGGGCTATGTGGAAGGCGGGGCCGCCAGCGTGATCGGCGCGCTGCAGGACGCCGTGGGGCCGCAAGGCACCTTGCTGGTGCCGACCTATTACCTGCCGGCCGGCACCGTCAAGGCCACCTGCGAGCTGGAAGGCTATGTGTTCGATCCGCGCAGCCACGGCACCAACATGGGACGCCTGCCCGAGACCTTCCTGCGCGAGGCGGCCACCCACCGCAGCCTGCATCCGACCCATTCGGTGTCGGCCTGGGGCCGCCATGCGGACTACCTGACCTCCGGCCATCATGAAGCGCCCTCGATCTTCGGCGCAGGCTCGCCCTGGGAGCGCTTCGTGGGCCTGGAGGGCGCCAAGGTGCTGGGCCTGGGCGTGTCGATGGGGCCCGTGACCTTCTATCATGTCGTGGAAGACGCGCTGGGCGAGGCTTTCCCCGAGCCGATCTGGGAGCCGCGCACCTACCGCCTGCCTTGCCTGGACAAGTCCGGACAGCGCTGGGAGGTGCCGGTGCGTCCGTTCGCGCCGGACGTGGCGGCGCGCCGCATCGACTATGCCGCACGCGAAGACCTGCGCGACTATTTCCGGCGCGAGTTCGAGCGCGCCGGCCTGCGCGTCAACGGCCGGGTGGGAGAGGCCGACGCCTGGTTCATCCCGGCGCGCGGATTCTTCGACCACCTGCGCACGCTCGCGGCCGAAGGCATCACCATCTATTCGACCCCGGAACAACTGGCCGCGCGGCCGGCGGACCGACGCTGATCAGGCCCGGGCGCCTTCCTGCACCACTTCGTCGAGCAGAGCGGCCAGCTGTTCGCTGCGCGAGCGGCGCGAGTAGAACTGGCTGGCGTTTTCCGGCGGCAGCGGGGCTTTTCCTTCGCGCAGCAGGCCGACGAAACGCATCAGGCCGGACTTGATATCTTCCTTGTCGTCCAGGCGCGCGATGGTGTCCAGACCGGCCTTGCGCATGGTGGCGGCGGTATCGCCTTCGGGATCGGTCAGCGCCAGGATCGGACGGCGCGCGCGCATGTATTCGTACAGCTTGGCCGGGATCTGGGCGTTGCAGTGCGCAGCCTGCATCACCAGCAGGCCGTCCGCATCCAGCATCTCGGCCAGCGCCGCGCGGTAGGGAATCGGCGGCTCGAGCATCACCAGGCCCTGCAAGCCGAATTGTTCGATCAGGCGGTTCAGCAGGTCTTCGTGCACCGCGGCGCGCAATACCACGCGCAGCTTGTCGGGACCGACCAGGCCTTCCCGGCGCAGTTCGCCCAGAGCCGCCAGCATGGGCGTGGGGTCGCGCTCGAGCGGATAGATGATGCCGCTGTGGAGCAGCACCAGCGGACCGTCCCCGCGCGGCGCCGGCTGGTAGTTCGCGGTGGCGCGCACGAAGTCGTCTTCATCGTAGCCGTTCTCGATCAGGCGGAAGCGGCTGGCCGGCACCTCCGGATAGCGCGCGCGGTACAGAGCCAGCGCTCCCGGGGTCGTGAACACCAGGCGGGTGCAGTTGCGCACCGTGAGCTTTTCCACCCAGCGGTAGGCATGCCAGACCATGCGGTTCTCGGGCGTGTTCTTCTCCGTCATCGGGTCGCGCATGTCGGCGATCCAGGGCAGTCCGCTCAGGCGCTTGAGGGTGTAGCCGATCAGGTGCGCGGTCGGGATCGGATAGGTCGACCAGATCACGCGCGGGCGGAATTCGCGAATCAGCTTCAGGCCGGCCGGTACGGCCCCGAACAGCCAGGTGACCCAGCGGTCGGGCAGGGCGGTCGGGCGCAGGTAGCGGCCGCGGATCGCCAGGTGGCGCCCGGAATCCAGGGCGAAGGGACGCCGCACCACCAGGTCGGCCGGTACGTCGCCCATCTGGTCGTCGCTGCTGGCCGCATAGGCGCGCCGGTGCGCCGACAGCACCAGCGGCTTCCATCCCAGCTGGGGAAGATGCTGGGAGAACTTCAGCGTGCGCTGGATGCCACTGCTGCCGCGCTGCGGCGGAAAATGGAAGGCCACCAGCAGCACGGCCGGGTTGGCTTCCTTGCGCGCAGCGGGCGCGGACGGTGCGCTGAGGGGTTCATGCTCCGGCTCGCGCTGCGCCAGCAGTTCCAGGGTATCCGGCTGGGGCGGGGTGCTACTGTTTTGCATCTGAGGCTTTCTGGTTTCGGATAAGGCAATCGATGTCGGCGGTGTTGCCGCGTTCAGCTGGCCAGCCAGCGCAGCAGGCGCAGCATGTAGAAGAAGGTGCTGGCATCCCAGGGACGCGAGCGCGGCAGCGTGTACAGGTCCTGGCCGGGCGCGACCGCGCCGGTGGCGGTCGAGAAGGCGGCGGCGAAACCGGCCTCGCGCACCATCGCGGTGTGGCGGGCATCGAAGTCCAGCTCCGCTTTGCCGTTCGGATAAGCGAAATAGCGTACCGGCTCCCCGATGATGGCTTCCAGCGCCGTCTTGCTGCCCTCGATCTCGGCGCGCGCCTCGGCATCCGGCAGCTTGGTCAGGATCGGGTGCGAGACCGTGTGCGCGCCGATGGTCACGTTCGAGCGGTGCAGGGTGCGCACCATCTCGCTGCTCAGCATCAGCGGACGGGTGCCATGCCCGGCCAGCGCTTCCAGCGCTTCGATCAGGTCCAGGCGCTCGCTGGGCGGCAGGTACTTGGCGCGCGAGGTCAAGGCCTGCACGGCGGCGCAGCGCGCCTCCAGGCCGTCGATCGGCACGATGCCGGCGCCGGCGCCGCGCAGGTCGAGTGCGCTGCCGGAAGCGCCGCGCACGGCGTCGGCGATGCGGTCGTTCCACATGTTCTCGGCGCTGTCCACGTAGCCGCTGGTGACGAACACCGTGGCGGGCAGGCCGAACTCGCGCAGCACCGGCAGCGCCAGGTCGTGGGTGGAGCGGTAGCCGTCGTCGAAGGTGATGCAGACGGCGCGCGGCGGCAGGCGGTTCTCGCGCAAGGCTGCCAGCGCCTGGTCCAGGGACAGCACCTTGAAGCAGTCCGCCAGCATCTTCATGTGTTCGCGGAAGGTGGCCACGTCCGGCTCGTTTTCCAGCAGCGGGTCGTGCGCTTCGAGGATGCGGTGGTAGGTGACGATGCACAGGCGCGCGCGCCCCGCCTGCCACAGCGCGTAGCTGTTGCCGATGGCGCGTACCAGCATGGGAACGGGGGCTGCCGAGCGCTGATAAGTGCTCATGCCGCGTGTTCCACGATGATTTTCTGGAACAGATCGATCTGGCCGCGGGTGGTGAAGTCCCAGCTGAAGCCTTCGGCGTAGCGCCGCGCCGCGCCGCGGTCCGGCTGGCGCTCGCGCAGGCGCTGGACCGCTTCGGCCACGCCCTCGCTGCTGTACTGCCCCATCAGGATGCCGGCCTCGGGGGCGGCCACCACTTCGGGCGAGCCGCCCACCCGGCTGGCCACCACCGGGGTGCCGCAGGCCATCGACTCGAGCAGGACGTTGGCCCAGCCTTCGCGGCTGGAGGCCAGGACCATCAGGTCGGCCGCATTGAAATACTGGGCCAGTTCGGCGTGCGGCACGGCGCCCAGGAAGCGCACCCGGTCGGCCACGCCCAGGGTCCGGGCCAGGGCTTCCAGGCGCGCCCGTTCCGGGCCGCTGCCGGCGACGAGCAGCTCCGTGTCGGGCAGCCGGGGCAGGGCGCCGATCACCAGGTGGTGGCCCTTGAGCTCGACCAGGTGGCCGACCGAGATCAGGGTGAAGCGGCGCAGCCCGAGCGCGGCGCGCACGGCATCGCGGTTCATGGGGTGGAACTTCTCCAGGTCGACGCCGTTGCGCAGCGGAGTGATGGCCGCCGGCGCCACGCCCAGCTGCACCAGGCCTTCCTTCAATGCGTTGCTGACCGTGATGATGCCCTTGGCCTGGCGGGCAGCCCACTGGATCATGCGGCGCGGCAGGGGGTAGCGGGGCAGCAGGTTGACGTCCGAGCCGCGCGCCGTGATGACCACGGGCTTCTTGAAATAGCGCCCCAGCATCGCGGCAGCCACCCCGTCGGGGTAGAAATAATGGGCGTCGATGGCGTCGAAGTCGTAGCCCTGGTCCAGGATGCGGCCGATTTCGCGCTTGGCCCCCTGGGCCAGCAGCATGGGCGCGACGTTCATGCCGACCTTGGGCAAGGCCACGTAACGTGGATGATGGATCTCCAGCCCATGGCGGCGCTCGCGCGCCGGCACGCCGGCGTAGAGCGCATACTGGCCGAAGCGCGGGTGGCTGGAGGGGAACCAGGGCACCGGCGCGACGACCCGCGAGCTCACCTGCCCGCTGGCGACCAGCTCGCGTAGCCGTGTCTCGACGAAAATGCCGTGCCCGGGCTGCTTTTCGTTGGGGAACAGAGTGCTGAACGTCAATAGCTTCATCAATTAGCCTGGGAGGGGCGGACCGGTCTGGAGATAATAAAATTGAAAGTGTTATTAAGCAAGATAAGCGAAGGACGTGTGCGCATCATAGTGTGATATAGCGGCGCAGCCGCGGCCCCACCGTATTGGCGACGCTCAGGGGCAGGCGCTGCCACAGCTGTTCGACCAGCGGCCGCAGGCTGCCTCCGGCCGGGGCGCTTGCCTGTTCGGCGCGCGGTTGTCCGGCGCCGTCCCATTCCTGCCAGTCGAGCGCATAGGGAAGCGCTCCCCACTGTTTCTTGAACTTGTAGGTGCCTTCGCCATAGGTCGAGCGTCCGAAGTCGAAGCGGCGCACGCCCAGCCCGCACAGATGGGCCTGGATGGTCCAGTACAGCAGCATGTTCGGCGCCAGCGCGTTGTATTCGCTCAAGGTCGATGCCCAGGGGATGGCGGCGCGGCCGCCGCACAGCAGGACCAGCCCGGCCCCGACCGCTTTGCCTTCCCGGCGCACCACAGCCAGGAAAGCCTCATCGCCGTAGCGCCGCAACACCGCTGCGAACCAGGCCTGGCTATGCGGCGGGCTGCCGAGGCGGCGCATGTTCTTGCTGTAGACCTCGTAGAAGGCGGCCAGCGCCGCCGGCCCGGTTTCGATCGCCGCGTTCAAGCCGTTCTTCTCGGCCTTGCGGATCTGGCTGCGCAGTTTCGGCGGATAGCCCTGCATCAGCGCCTCTGCGCTCGCGGGCAGCTCGAGCAGCATGCGCACCTTGCGTCCCTCCAGGGCGTCTTCCGCGCTCGGCATGCTGACCGAGCCGCGTGCCTCGAAGCCGGCGGCGCCGGCTTCGGCGGCGTCACTGGCCACGCGCCTGCTCAGCGCCGCGGCCAGGGCGGGGGTGGACGCCAGAGGGCCGCCGACGTCGCAGAATGGCAGGGCGCTCCAGCGCGGTTTCCCGAAGGGACGCGCCACGATGCAGACAGGCAGGCAAGCAAGCAGTGCGGCGCCGTCGAAGGCGGCCAGGGTCCTGGCGGAGTAGCCGTAGGCATCCGCCACCGCGGCGCGCCAGGCGCTCAGGTGATAGGGCGTGCCCTCGGGGTGCTGGCGGACAAAGCGATCGAGCGCGGCGCCGTGCTCCTTGTCATCCGTATAGAAAAGATTCAGCCCGTCCAACATTCTGGCTTCCCGCGTGTTGTTGTTTCAGATGGAAACGTCATTGACATTAAGTTTTTATATTATATGCAATGCCGCTGAGGTATCGTATGAACGAATTGTGTGGCCTGCGCACGATTCAATGCGTTCTGGAACTGTTTTTTTTGAAACTGTTAAGATATTGTAAAGTCCGCGCCGATGTGGCGGGAAGCCCGGTGCCAGCGCACGGAAGCAGCTTTCCAAGCTGGACGATACTGGTCGACAAGATAGCACCAGACATTGTTAACAAGTCGTTGTTTCTTATTGACAGTCGTGGCGTTCGCATTGAGTCGAGGAACGATCCCATGGTATATTGTGTTAGCAATATAGCAAAACTTAATTTTCAAACGGAACCCGATAATGAAAGCAGATGAAGTCGTCGCGGTAGTAGGACTGGGATATGTCGGTTTGCCACTGGCAGTCGAATACGGCAAAAAGGGACGGACCATCGGCTTCGACCTGTCGGCCTCCAAAATCGAGAACTACAAGAAGTTCGTCGATCCGACCGGCGAGGTGTCGAGCGAGCAGCTGCAAGCGGCGCGCCACCTCGAGGTGAGTACCGACCCGTCGCTGCTGGCGCAGGCCGATTACATCATCGTCGCCGTCCCGACCCCGGTCGACATCGCCCACAATCCCGACTTCACGCCCCTGATCGGCGCCAGCAAGTCGGTCGGCAAGAACATGAAGCGCGGCGCGGTCGTCGTCTACGAATCGACCGTCTATCCGGGCGCGACCGAAGAGGTCTGCATCCCCATCCTCGAGAAGGAATCGGGCCTGAAGTGGAAAGAGGACTTCCACGTCGGCTTCTCGCCGGAGCGCATCAACCCGGGCGACAAGGAACACACCCTGACCACCATCCTCAAGGTCGTCTCCGGCGACGACGAGGAGTCGCTCGAGCGCATCGCCAAGCTGTACGAACATGTCGTGACGGCCGGCGTCTATCGCGCTTCCAGCATCAAGGTGGCCGAGGCCGCCAAGGTGATCGAGAACACCCAGCGCGACCTGAACATCGCCCTGATGAACGAACTGGCGATCATCTTCGACAAGATCGGCATCGACACCCTGGAAGTGCTGAAGGCCGCCGGCACCAAGTGGAACTTCCTGCCCTTCCGTCCGGGCCTGGTGGGCGGCCACTGCATCGGCGTCGATCCCTACTACCTGACCCACAAGGCCGAGATGATCGGCTACCACCCGCAGGTGATCCTGGCGGGCCGCCGCATCAACGACGGCATGGCCAAGTACGTGGCGGAAAAAACCGTCAAGTCGATGATCTCCTCGGGCTTCCACGTCAAGGGTTCGAAGGTCAACGTGATCGGCCTGACCTTCAAGGAAAACTGCCCCGACCTGCGCAACTCGAAGGTGGCCGACATCATCCACGAGCTGCAGAGCTACGGCGTGGACGTGCATGTCTACGACCCGGTGGCCGATTCGGAAGAGTCCGAGCACGAGTACGGCATCAAGCTGGAAAGCTGGGACAGCCTGCCGAAGGCCGACGCCGTGGTCGTCGCCGTGCCGCACAAGGAAGTGCTGGCCCTGTCGCTGACCGATTTCCAGTCCAAGCTCAACGACAACGGCTGCTTCATCGACGTCAAGGCGCAGTTCGATCCCAAGGCGCTGCGCGAAGCCGGCTATTGCGTCTGGCGCATGTAATTGCGTCGATCAGTATGAAAGGCCGCCGCTGCCGGCGGCGGCCGCACCGGCCCCGGCGCCTGCGAGGCGCCGGCGTCAATCAGAAAGTGCCCCAAACGTGAATAAGTTTCAGGAAGTCCAGCATCACCTCGCCCTTCACAGCTACCACTGGTTAGTGACCGGTGCGGCAGGCTTCATCGGTTCGAACCTGGTGGAAGCCCTGCTCAAGCTGAACCAGCGCGTTACCGGCCTCGACAACTTCGCCACCGGCCACCGCCACAACCTGGAACAGGTGAAAGATTCGGTCACGGAAGGGGCCTGGATGAAATTTAATTTCATCGAAGGCGATATCCGCAATCCGGCCGACTGCGCGCGCGCCTGCGAGGGCGTGGACTTCGTGCTGCACCAGGCCGCGCTCGGCTCGGTGTCGCGCTCCATCGATAACCCGGCGCTCACCAACGCGGTCAACATCGACGGCTTCCTCAACATGCTGGTCGCCGCGCGCGACGCCGGCGTCAGGCGTTTCGTCTACGCCGCCTCGAGCTCGACCTACGGCGACCATCCGGCTTTGCCCAAGGTCGAGGACCGCATCGGCAAGCCGCTCTCGCCCTATGCGGTGACCAAGTACGTCAACGAGCTGTACGCCGACGTGTTCGGCCGCACCTACGGGACCGAGGCGATCGGCCTGCGCTATTTCAACGTGTTCGGCCCGCGCCAGGATCCGAACGGCGCCTATGCCGCCGTGATTCCCCAGTGGGTGAGCGCCCTGATCCGCAACCAGCCGCTGCGCATCAACGGCGACGGCGAGACCAGCCGCGACTTCTGCTACATCGACAACGTGGTCCAGGCCAACCTCCTGGCCGCGACCGCGCACAAGGAGGCGGCCGGCCAGGTATACAACATCGCCCTGGGCGACCGCACCACCCTGAACCAGCTGTACGGCATGATGCGCTCCCTGCTGGCGGAGCGCTACGCGCACGTGGCCGGGCACGAGCCGCAGTACGTGGATTTCCGCCGCGGCGACGTGCGCCATTCGCAGGCGGACATCGGCAAGGCCGCGGCGCTGCTGGGCTACCAGCCCACGCACCGCATCGGCGAAGGCTTGAAGCAGGCCATGGACTGGTATGTCCGCAACCTGCCGCAGTAACCGGGACACCCATGCATATCCAGAAAAGTAATAACAAGTTCGGAGGCTGCCGTGTTTAGGATCTCTAACCACTATGTGTCGAAGATCGTGTTCCTGCTCCTGTTCGTCGAGGTGCTGGTGGTGCTGGGCGCCGCCTACGTCGGCGCCGCGGTGCGGATGCTCGAGTACGGCGACGCCGCGGTCGCGCACCACATCGACCACTTCTTCACGTCCGCCGTCGCCTTCACGGCCGCGATCATCTTCAGCATGAGCGCGATGGGGATGTACCAGCTCGACTACGACGAGGGCCTGCGCCATCCCTTCTTCATGAAGCTGATGCCGTCCTTCGTGATGGGCTTCATGATCCTGGCCCTGGTGTTCTACGTGGCGCCCGAGCTCTACCTGGGCCGCGGCACCATGGTGCTGGTGTTCGCCCTGTCCGGGATCGGCATCTTCCTGGCGCGCATGGTGTTCTTCAAGACCTCGGAAGCGCGCTTCCTGCAGTCGCGCATCATGTTCCTGGGCGGCGGCCCGCTGGCCAAGGAATGCAGCGAGCTGGCCACCAGCAAATCGCGCTATCACAAGTACGACATCGCCGGCTTCCTGCCCGGCCCGAGCGAAGAACTGTGCGTGCCCTCGGCGAGCCTGCTCAAGATGCGCGACGGCGACTCCCTGGTCAAGCTGGCGCGCCAGTACAACGTGGAAGAGATCGTGGTCTCGGTGCAGAACCGCCGCGGCGGTTTCCCGATCAAGGAACTGCTCGACTGCAAGCTGCAGGGCATCAAGGTCACCGACGCCGCCACCTTCTTCGAGCGCGAGACCTGCCAGATCCGCGTCGACTCGCTCCAGCCCTCGTGGCTGGTGTTCGGCGGCGGCTTCGACCAGAGCTTCGTGCGCACCTTCATGAAGCGCAGCTTCGACCTGGTGTGCAGCGTCCTGATCCTGGTGATGACCTTCCCGCTGATGCTGGCCGCGGCCGTGGCCGTGTGGCTGGAAGACCGCGGCCCGGTGTTCTACTCGCAGGAGCGGGTCGGCAAGGACGGCAAGACCTTCCGCGTGCACAAGTTCCGCTCGATGCGCGCCGACGCCGAGAAGAACGGCAAGCCGCAGTGGGCCGCCCAGGACGATCCGCGCATCACCCGCGTCGGCAATTTCATGCGCAAGACCCGCATCGACGAACTGCCGCAGATCCTCAACGTCTTCACCGGCGAGATGTCCTTCGTCGGCCCGCGCCCGGAACGCCCCTACTTCGTCGAGCAGCTGATCGAGGTGGTCCCGTATTACAACGTGCGCCACAGCGTCAAGCCGGGCATCACCGGCTGGGCCCAGGTGCGCTACGGCTACGGCTCCTCGGCCGAGGACGCATTGCAGAAGCTCCAGTACGACCTGTACTATGTCAAGAACAACAGCCTGTTCCTGGACATTCTGATCCTGATCAATACGCTCAAGGTCGTGCTGTTCCGCAGCGGCCGTTGATGCCATCCGGCGGCCTGCAAGCAGGGCCGCCGGATCCTTTTCCCGACTGTCCCCCGATCGCCAACGCCTGAAGATGGATGCCACTTCCCTGACCAGCATCGCGGTCTACAGCCACGCCCTGGCGGCCGTGTGCTTCTTCGTCCTCGGCGTACCCATGCTGGCCGGCTGGCGCGCGCGCCCCTACGGCGCGGCCCTGGCCGCCGCCTGCCTGTTTACCAGCCTGTGGGCCGGCCTGCTGGCCTGGGCCGCCTGGCGCGAGGAACTGTGGTCGGTGGCTTCGGACGCCGCAGGCATCCTGCGCAACGCCGCCTGGATGCTGTTCCTGGGCCTGCTCGCGGGACGCGTGCGCGATCCCCACAGCCGCCTGCCGCTGCGCCTGCGCAAGGGCACGGCCCTGGCCGCGCTGGGCTTCGCCGCCCTGTTCGGCATGGCGGTGCTGGGACGCTGGGACCTGGCCCACAGTGGCCTGGGACTGGTGCCGGTGACCCTGCGCGTGGGCCTGGCGATCGCCGGCCTGCTGCTGGTCGAACAGGTCTACCGCAGCCGTTCGCTGCAGGAGCGCTGGGCGGTCAAGTTCGCCTGCCTGGGTATCGGCGCCATGTTCGCCTACGACTTCTACCTGTTCAGCCACGCCATGCTGTTCCGCGAGATCGACCCGGACATCTGGGCCGCGCGCGGCGTCGTCAACGCGCTCAGCGTGCCCCTGCTGGTGGTCGCGCTGGGCCGCAGCAAGCTGTGGGAATCGCCGCTGGCGGTGTCGCGGCGCGCCATGTTCCACTCGACCGCGCTGTTCGGCTCGGCCATCTACCTGCTGGCGATGGGCTCGGCCGGCTACTACCTGCGCTTCTTCGGCGGCAGCTGGGGCGTGGTGATGCAGGTGGCCTTCCTGTTCGTGGCCCTGGTGGTGCTGGTCGGGGTGCTGTTCTCGGGCAGCTTCCGCGCCCGCCTCAAGGTCTTCATCAGCAAGCATTTCTACAGCTATAACTATGACTACCGCGAAGAATGGCTGCGCTTCACCCGAACCCTGTCCGAACCGGGACCGGGCCTGGGCGAGCGCGTGATCGAGGCGGTCGCCGCCCTGGTCGAAAGCCCGGGCGGGGTCTTGTGGCAGCGCCGCGAATCGGGCCGCTTCGAGCCCGCCGCGCACTGGCAGGCCCCGGCGGCGAGCAGTTCCGAACCGGCCGACTCGGCCTTCTGCCAGTTCCTGGAATCGAGCCAGTGGGTGATCGACGTGCAGGAATTCGCGCAGACGCCCGACAAGTACGACGCCCTGGTGCTGCCGGAATGGCTGGCCGGCTATCCGCGCGCCTGGCTGGTGGTGCCGCTGATCCTGCACGCGCGCCTGTTCGGCTTCGTGCTGCTGCAGACCTCGCGCAGCCCGATGGAGCTGAACTGGGAAGTGATCGACCTGCTCGAGATCGCCGGCAGCCAGGCCGCCAGCCAGCTGGCCCAGCAGGATGCGGCCAACGCGCTCACGGTGGCGCGCCAGTTCGAATCCTTCAACCGCATGTCGACCTTCGTGGTGCACGACCTGAAGAACCTGGTGGCGCAGCTGTCGCTGATGAACGCCAACGCCGCGCGCCACAAGGACAATCCCGAATTCCAGGCCGACATGCTGGAAACCATCGACCTGTCGGTGCAGAAGATGAAGCTGCTGCTGCAAAAGCTCAGCCGCACCACCAACCAGGAAAAGCCGGCCGTGCTGGCGATCGAGGACGTGGTGCGCCAGGCGGTGGCGCTGAAGGGGGCCTTCGAGCCGCATCCGCAGCTGCGCATCGAGGCCAGGGGCCTGCGCGTGCTGGCCGAGCGCGAGCGCCTGGAGCGCGTGGTGGGCCACCTGATCCAGAACGCGATCGAAGCCACGCCGCGCACCGGCAGCGTCACGGTGCGCGTCGCCGAGAGCGCGGCCGGCGGCGTCGTCGAGATCGTCGACACCGGCGAAGGCATGAGCGAGGAATTCATCCGCGAGCGCCTGTTCAAGCCCTTCGACTCGACCAAGTCGGCCGGCATGGGCATCGGCGTGTTCGAGAGCCGCGAATATATCAATGAACTGGGCGGCAGCCTGGAGGTCAGCAGCTCGCCGGGACGCGGCACCACCTTCCGCGTGGCGCTGCCGCTGTATCGGCAGGAAGCAAGGCAGAATTCGCAGCAAGAAACACAACAGGCCTCGAAGGCCGCCTGAAGAGACCAACCCGAGGACAACGTGACACAGAATAAACCCAAGCTACTCATCATCGAAGACGATCCCGGGCTGCAGAAACAGCTCAAATGGAGCCTGGACGCCTACGACGTCGCCGTCGCCGGCGACCGCGAAGCGGCCCTGGCCCAGATCCGCCGCCACGAACCGGCGGTGGTGACCATGGACCTGGGCCTGCCGCCCGACCCGGACGGCTCCACCGAAGGCCTGGCCACCCTGCAGCAGATCCTGGCGCTGGCGCCGGATACGCGCGTCATCGTCCTGACCGGCAACCAGGACCACAGCAACGCGGTCAAGGCGATCGGCCTGGGCGCCTACGACTTCCACCAGAAGCCGGTCGACCCCGAGGTGCTGAACCTGGTGATCCAGCGCGCCTTCTTCCTGCACAATCTGCAGCAGGAGAACCGCCGCATGCAGCAGAACCAGGCCGATTCGCCGCTGTCCGGCGTGATCTCGCGCGACCCCGGCATGCTCAAGGTCTGCCGCAACATCGAAAAGGTGGCTCCGACCTCGGCCTCGGTAATGCTGCTGGGCGAATCGGGCACCGGCAAGGAAGTGCTGGCGCGCGCCGTGCACCAGCTGTCGCCGCGTTCCAAGGAGCGTTTCATGGCGATCAACTGCGCCGCGATTCCCGAGAACCTGCTCGAGAGCGAACTGTTCGGCTACGAAAAGGGCGCCTTCACCGGCGCGGCCAAGCAGACCAAGGGCAAGGTCGAACTGGCCCACGGCGGCACGTTCTTCCTCGACGAGGTGGGCGACCTGCCGATGGCGCTGCAGGCCAAGCTGCTGCGCTTCCTGCAGGAGCGCGTGATCGAGCGCATCGGCGGCCATGAGGAGATTCCGGTCGATGTGCGCATCGTCTGCGCGACCCACCAGAAGCTCAAGGAATTGTGCGCACAAGGGCGCTTCCGCGAGGACTTGTATTACCGCCTGTCCGAGATCGTGGTCACCATCCCGCCGCTGCGTACCCGCGAAGGCGACAGCGCGCTGCTGGCGCATCACTTCAAGAACAAGTTCTGCGCCCAGGAGTCACGCGCGGCGCTGCACTTCTCGCCGGACGCGATCGCGGCGATCGAAGCCTACCAGTGGCCGGGCAATGTGCGCGAGATGGAGAACGTGATCAAGCGCGCGGTGATCATGGCGGACGGGAACACCATCGTCGCCGACGACCTCGGCCTGCCGGGCGAGGGCGCCGTGGAAGAGCCGATCAACCTGCGCCAGGTGCGCGACGAAGCCGAGTACAAGGCCATCGTCAAGGCCCTGGCCCGGGTCGACGGCAGCATCGTCAAGGCCTCGGAAGTGCTGGGAATCAGCCGCCCGACCCTCTACGACCTGATGGGACGGCACGGCATCAAGACCGGCTGAGCGCCTGCATCTTCCCGAGCCAGGCGCGCGTCCATTGCGTGGCCTGGCTTTGCCATTCGCGGCGCGACAGCGTATGGTCGGCGCCATCCAGGCGGTGGCGCGTGACGCGCGGCGCTTCCAGCAGCCGCCGCCACGGCCCCGGGCCGCTGTCCAGGTCCGCGAATTCCTGGGCGGTCAGGTCGGCGCCGCTCAGCAGCACCAGTATCCGTCCGTCGAAGCGCGTCAGCGCC